>NZ_JBYNRX010000034.1:0-38156 GCF_057785375.1 Roseiflexus sp. | reverse complement strand
CACCGCGGCAAGCGTTGCGATCTGAGCCTCTTTCAGTTGGGGTTGCGCTTGCTGGAGCACCTTTTGAACGAAGGCAAAGAGATTCCCGTTGCCTTCCAGATGGTAGAGTAGCTTTGCGTAAAAAAGTGTACGGTAGTGAAGAATGCAAAAGGGATTCGTATCTCCACGGCGCCTCATTCGGTTTAGATCGTGTATACTTGCGCGAAATCCCGCATACCCCGCCTGTGCGTAAGCCGTCTGAAGGAGGTGATGCCCGCACGACTCCTGCTGCATTTCTCACAATGGTTGACTATGGTCGGCGATGACGAGGCAGCCGCTTCCCTTGCATCTGCGCCTTTGTAGCAGCCTTTCTGAGAAACGCTTTGGGATCGGCTGACCAATCCCCACCCCCTGACGAACTTTTGTAGCCTGACGTTCCGAATCATAGCACCAGGATGAGATCATGCACCATTCCAGGCCTTTCTCTTTTGTGACGCTCCTCTTTCTGCTCGTGCTCGCTGCGGGCTGGCTGCTCGCCACACCCGCAAGCCAGGCGGCGACGTTTACTATTCCGTGCGGCGACGTTGCAGCGCTTATCACCGCCATTAACACTGCAAACAGCAATAATCAGCCCGACACTATCAACCTCGCAACCGGCTGCACCTATACCCTGACCGCAGTGCACAACACAACTGACGGTCCGAATGGGTTGCCGACGGTTGTTTTCGATAGCAGTTCAGTCAACAGCCTGACCATCAACGGCAATGGCGCAACCATCGAACGCGCGGATGGAAGTCCGCGGTTTCGTTTTCTGTACTTCAGGGCGATCTCGCCAAACATCGTTGAGGCGACAATCAACGACCTGACCTTCCGCAACGGCGATGCAGAAGATGAAGAGGGAGGCGCGATCCTGGCACGCCGCGCCCGACTGACGCTCAATCGCGTCGTCTTTGAGAACAACCGTGCAACATATGATGGCGGCGCCATCGCAGCGCGCGACGCTGAATTGTCACTCAACCGCACCGTGTTTGAGAACAACAGCGCTGGCAGCGACGGCGGCGCGATGTTCACGCTCAACTTCAATGGCACAATCACCGACAGTCTATTCCGCAACAACCAATCCGACAGCAGCGGCGGCGCGATCGCGTTCCGGGTCGACGGCGGCGGACAGGCGACGATCAGCAGCACAACGTTCAGCGGCAACCAGGCGACTAGCGACGGCGGCGCCATTGCTGCGTTCCACGAGATGACCGTCAGGAATAGCACGTTCAGCGGCAATCGGGCAAGCGGCAATGGCGGCGCGATACTGTCGGACAGCGACGCTCTCGCTCTGATCGAGTACACCACCGTTACCGGCGCGCAAACCGGCGGCGACGGCGCCCTGAACGGCAGCATCACCCTGCGCAGCGCTTTGGTTGCTGGCAATGCCGACACTTCAACAGGAACAGGCAACTATCTCGATATTGCCGGCTTTATCGCCAGTGACGGCTACAACCTGATCGGAAATGTCGGCGATTATGATTTCTCCGCGAATACCACCGGCGATCAGTATGGCGATCCCAATGGAACGACCACCCAGAACAGCGGTGCGGTCGAGTCGACAACGCCGATCAACCCGTTGCTTGGTCCGCTCGCCAATAACGGCGGTCCCACACCGACGCACGCGCTGCTCGCAGGTTCGCCTGCACTCGACCAGGTGAGCGTCAATGGCTGCGGCAGCAGCCCCTTTGACGTCGACCAGCGCGGCATCGCTCGACCGCAGGGCAGCGCCTGCGACATCGGCGCCTTTGAGGCTGAACCTCTGCCCGAAATCGCGGTGTACGACGGTCCCGACACAAGCAGCCCGGATCTGACGAATAATCAGGTGACGGCGGTCTCGTTCGGCTCAACCACTCTCGGCACACCGGTCAGTCGCGTGTTTGCCATTCATAACCTGGGAACGGCGCCGCTAACGCTCAGCGCCTTGACCATCCCATCCGGTTTTGCAGTCGTCGGCGCATTCCCTGCCGGACCGGTCGCCCCTGGCGCCACCGTCACGTTTACTGTGCAACTGACGGCGGCAACGGCAGGCACGTTCAGCGGCGCTCTCTCCTTTGTCAATGGCGACGCCGACGAAAATCCGTTCACTTTCCCGATCAGCGGCGTGGTTACTGCCGCAACCCCATCGCTGCATCCGGCATATCTGCCGCTGATTGTGCGTCCTGGGCAGCCCGACCTGATCATTGCCGGCATCGATATTATTCCCGACCAGACGAGTTTCACCGCCGGGCAGCCAGTTGAGATTCGGGTGACGGTCAGGAACATCGGCACTGCGCCAGCCGGACCGTTCTGGATCGATCTCTACTTTAATCCGGATCGTCCGCCGCAGATCAACGATCTCTGGCATGATCGATGTACGCTGCGCCCCTGTTTTGGCGTCGTCTGGGGTGTAACCCGGACGCTGCAACCGGGGGAGGAGATCACGCTGAGCACTGCCAGCGGATACGACCCGCTCAGAACCTATTGGACGGGATGGCTGGCAAGCGGCACGACGACGATCTATGCCCTGGCGGATAGCTGGAATACGGTTGGTGCGAGCGGCGCCGTGCTTGAATCGGACGAAACGAACAACCGCGGCGTGCGCGACGGTCTGACGGTCAGCGGCGCGAACCCGCTGGCCCCGCCGTGGACGCCGCCTGCCATGCTGGCGGGCGCGGCGCAAACGTCTCTCCTCCCTGAGCGACCGGCGTATCCGCGTCCCTGAGCGATGCCAGAGATTGGCGTTAAGGCGCTCCTGATGAGCGTCTATGGGCATAGAGACGTCTCTGGGATGAACGCCCTGGAAAAGGTTGAAGATGGAAGGCGAAAAGAGTGTAGGGGGAACCACAACACCCCCTAACTCTTAACCCTCACAGTCAGAGCAGGTGAAACCACCATGAACGCCAGAAAACTCATTGCAGCCGCGCTGATGCTCGCGGGAGCGTGGTTGCTGCTATGGAGCATTGGATTGTTCTCCGCTTCGCCGCGCCTGGCGCAGGCGCAAGACCTGCCGCCCCGTCCAACGCTGACGCCGGTCGTCACGTCCGTTGTCACCTCGGAGGAACCGCGTCGCGAGCCGCGCCTGGGGCGGATTGTCGGAACGGTCATTGATCTGACGACCGGCGGCCCCGCTGCCGAGATGACCGTGCGCATCAACGATCAGGCATTGACGACGGACGCGAACGGCAATTATGGACGCGAGAACCTGACGCCGGGAACGTATGTTGTGGAACTGATCGTTCCGCCTGAGCGCGGGACGCCTGCCCAGAGCGCAATCACGATCACGCTGCCAGAGGGAGAGACTGCGCGGCAGGACCTGGCATTCCGCAGCCCGTCCGCAGCGCCTGCGCAGGGACTTGCCGAACATGCCGCGCCCGAGACGCCGCCAGCGGCGCTGCCGGTTACCGGAGCAGCCCACGACATGACATGGATGACATGGATGGCGGCGCTGGGGGTGATGCTGCTGGCAGGCGGCGGATTTCTGATGCGGCGCGCAACGCGATAGAATCGCCGTCCCGATAACCACGCCATTGGAAGCATCCGATGCGCCCGCCGGATTGCCGCCGACGGGGGGCGGATGCGGGGGGTTGGCAGGGGCAGGTCTGAGACCTGCCCCTATTGCGTCGCATTCTTAATCATCAATCCTGTTTGATATTTTTTGCAACCTCTGCTATACTCCTGACAGACGACACCTGAACCATAAGATCGGCAATGACTCTCATCCATCAACAGACCATAACAACTCAGCCGATGCCGGAGGCGCTGCGTCTGCTCGGCGACGAGACGCGCTGGCGGTTGATCGGCGAACTGCGCTGGAGCGACCGGCAGGTCGGCGAACTCTGCGAGCGCCTCGATCTGCCGCAAAACCTGGTATCGTATCATCTCGGCGTTCTGCGCCAGGCCGGGCTTGTGCGCACGCACCGGAGCGACGCCGATGGCAGAGTGTTCTACTATGGGCTGGACCTTGCGGCGCTTCAGCGGCATCTCCAATCGATCGGCGGCGCGCTGGCGCTGCCGATGCGTTCAGCGCCACCGTCATCCGTCACGGGTCCGGTGCTGTTTATCTGTACCCGCAACAGTGCGCGTTCACAGATCGCCGAAGCCTGGCTACGCCATTTGAGCGGCGGACGGATCATCACACGCAGCGCAGGTACGGCGCCGGCTGGCGTGCAATCGCTGGCGGTTCAGGTGATGGCGGAAGCAGGCATCGACATCGGCTATCAGCGCGCCAAGAGCATTGCCGATGTTGCCGATCCGGCCCCTGCTGTGGTGGTGACGGTCTGCGATCTGGCGCGTGAGAAGTGCATAGCGACACTGGATGCGCCGCTATGCCTGCATTGGAGCATCCCCGATCCGGTCGCCGTCGCCGGTGATGAGTCGGAACGACTGACTGCGTTCCGCGCGGTGCGCGATGAACTGCGGGTGCGAGTTGAAGGGTTGCTCGGTTTGCTGCCGCTGGTCTCTATCAATTCAAACTGATAGGAAGTAAGGAGAGGGTCATGGACGCCACCCTGCACGATATGGTCGATTTCTTCCGTTTGCTCGCCGACCCGACGCGCTACGCCGTTCTGATGCGGCTGGCGCGGAGCGACGAGCGCCCAACCGAACTGAGTAACGCCATCAAACAGCCTCCCGAGACGGTAGCCGCTGCACTTGCCGATCTGGAGTCCGCCGGGCTGGTCACGGCGCGCCTGAGCGACGTCGGCGGCGAACGGTATTATCATCTCGATCTGGAGCAGTTGCAGCAGCGGTATGCAACGGCTGGCCGGATGATCCATCCTGCGCTTGCGCCAACGCCCGCCGAAGCGGAAGAGGAAACCGCACCGCGTGCGAAACCGCGCGTCCTGTTCCTCTGTACCCACAACAGCGCGCGTTCGCAGATGGCGGAAGGATTGCTGCGTGCATTCAGCCACGGTGCGATTGAAGTACTCAGCGCCGGAAGCCAGCCCGGCAAGGTGCATCCGATGGCTATTGAGACGATGGCGTCGATACATATCGATATCAGTGGGCAACAATCGAAGCATTACGATATATTTCTTGGTCAACCCTTCGATTACGTCATTACTGTGTGTGATCGCGCCCGTGAGGTGTGTCCGGTGTTTCCCGGCTTGAAAGAAGCCATTCACTGGAGTATTCCCGATCCGGCGGCAATTGAAGATGAGGCTGAGCAACGGCGCGCATTCCATCAGGTGGCAACCCAACTGTCCAATCGCATTCGATATTTGCATATCCTGCTCGAACGAGAACAGTGTTAACCGGAAAGAAACAGGAAAACGAAGTATGACTGTACGAATCGGTATCAACGGCTTTGGTCGGATAGGTCGCCTTGCACTGCGCGCGATGTGGGGCTGGACCGACATCACCATTGTCCATATCAACGAGATCGGCGGCCCGGTCGAAACGGCCGCCCACTTGCTCGAGTTCGACTCGGTCCATGGGCGCTGGCAGCGCGACATTCAGACCGAACATGGTCAGTTGGTCGTCGAAGGCGTTCCAATTGGCTACACCAGTGTCAGAGAACCAGGCGCCGTTCCCTGGCGCGCCGCCGGCGTCGATATCGTTCTCGAAGCCACCGGGAAATTCCGCACCCGTGAGACCTTGCAGGCATACTTCGACGCAGGCGTGCGCAAAGTCATCGTCGCGGCGCCGGTCAAAGACGGTGCGCTCAATATCGTTATGGGCGTGAATGACCACTGGTACAATCCCGCCGAACATCATATCCTGACCGCCGCTTCCTGCACCACCAACTGTCTGGCGCCGGTCGTCAAGGTTATTCACGAAGGGATTGGGATCGTCCACGGGATGATCACGACCATTCACGACATGACCAACACCCAGAGCATCCTCGACACACCGCATAAGGACCTGCGCCGGGCGCGCGCGTCCAGTCTGTCGCTCATTCCGACGACGACCGGCTCGGCAACCGCCATCGGGCTGATCTTCCCCGAATTACAGGGGAAACTCGATGGTATCGCCGTGCGGGTGCCGTTGTTGAATGCGTCGCTTACCGACTGCGTCTTCGAGGTGCAACGCCCGACGACCATCGCCGAGGTGAATGCGCTGCTGCGCGCCGCTGCCGAAGGTCCGCTGGCGGGCATCCTGGGGTACGAACATCGCCCGCTTGTCTCGGTCGATTTCAAGGACGACCCGCGCTCGGCGATCATCGACGGACCTTCGACGATGGTCACCAACGGGACGCAGGTGAAGATTTTCGCCTGGTACGACAACGAGTGGGGTTACGCGAACCGTTACGTCGAGCTGGCGCGGAAAGTGGCGCTGTCGTTAGATTAGAGGCGAGGAAGGAACCATGGCAACCGCAGATATTGCAGCGTCACGCACAGCGTCGAACGATTTGCGCAACTACATTCTGGTGACTGGCGCCTATTGGGCGGATACGATCACCGATGGCGCGATCCGCATGCTGGTGCTGTTCTATTTCTATCAGCTCGGCTATTCGCCCTTCCAGGTGGCGATGCTGTTCCTGTTCTACGAAATCTTTGGCATCGTCACCAACCTGTTCGGCGGCTACCTGGCGGCGCGCATGGGGCTGAAGAGCACCCTCTTCTCCGGTCTCGGCGTGCAGTTTGTGGCGCTGAGCATGCTGGCGCTCCCCGACTCCGCCTGGCTGACGGTGCCCTACGTTATGGTTGCACAGGCGCTCTCCGGCATCGCCAAAGACCTGACGAAGATGAGCAGCAAGAGTGCGGTCAAATTGATCGTCGCCGAGGATGCGCAATCGACGCTCTTCAAATGGGTGGCGATCCTGACCGGCTCAAAGAATGCGCTGAAAGGCGTCGGTTTCTTCGTCGGCGGATTGCTGCTCTACCTGGTCGGGTTTCGCACTGCGATCTTCATTCTGGCGGGGCTGGTCATCACGGCGCTGGTCGTCACTGCAATCCTGATGCGCGGCGATCTTGGCAAGGCGAACAAGAAGGCGAAGTTCCGCCAGATGTTTTCGCACAATCGCGCTGTCAATTTTCTGGCAGCAGCGCGCATCTTTCTGTTCGCTTCCCGTGATGTCTGGTTCGTCGTCGGTCTGCCGGTTTTCCTCTACACGGCGCTGGGATGGAACTTCTGGCAGGTCGGCGGATTCCTTGCGATCTGGGTCATCGGCTACGGGTTTGTGCAGGCATCGGCGCCAGAGGTCATCAAACGCCGGATGAAGGTCGATGAATCCGGTATTGCGCACGGCAGCGTCCCGGATGGACAAACGGCGATGTGGCTGGCGTTCGTGCTGGCGGCGTTCCCGGCCGGCATCGCGGTGGCGCTCTCCAGCGGCGTCGATCCGACGCTGGTCGTCGTTGGCGGACTGATTGCGTTTGGCATCATCTTCGCCATGAACTCGTCGGTGCACTCCTATCTCATTCTTGCCTACACCGAGAGCGACAAGGCTGCGATGGGAGTCGGGTTCTACTACATGGCGAACGCGATGGGGCGTCTGGCGGGAACGGTGCTTTCCGGCGCGGTCTATCAAATCTGGGGGCTGGTCGGGTGTCTCTGGTTCGCGGTCGCCTTCGTGCTTACCGCCGGAATCATCTCGGTGGCGCTGCCGCGCCGCGAGGCGGGCGCGCCGGTGGTGGCGGCATTCGGCGACGGCGGGGAGTAGCCAAGTGTTCCACAGCACCATTCATCGTTGTGCGAGCAACGTGGGCTTCGACAGGCTCAGCCAACGTTGCTCGCGCGACCACATGCCACGTGCTGTACGCGGCGCGCGCTTCGGTTGGCTTCGACAGGCTCAGCTAACCGAAGCGCGCCGGGCAATGGACGGGCAAGCGTGGTGAACAGGAGTTGCAGAGGCGTCACTCTGGCTTTCGAGCCGTGATTGCGCTGCTTGTAAAACATTCCGCCAGACCATTCACCACGTCTGCCGGGAGCGTGGCCAGATCCGCAGACGCCTCCGAAGGTACGTCGTCGATCGCGTAGCGGTGCTGTACGGTCACGGCAATATCGACAAATCCGGCATCGCTGAGCAGGGTGCGATACTCCTCCATCGTCAATGCGCCGGCGATGCACCCCGTCCAGCTCAGCGCAGCGCGGATCTGCTCCTCGGTGACGGGGAATACGCTTAGATCACCGTCGATCACAATATCGGAAACCGCCAGCCGTCCGCCCGGTTTGAGCACACGGAACGCCTCGTTCAGAGCAAGCGCTTTGTCCGGCGTGAGATTGATCACACAGTTGGAGATAATGACATCAACCGTGTTCGAGGGAAGTGGAATATGCTCGATATCGCCTTTGAGGAACGCGACATTGGTCACGCCTGCCTTTTCCGCATTGCGACGAGCCACTGCCAGCATCTCGTCAGTCATATCGAGACCATAGACATATCCTGTCGCGCCGACACGCTGCGCTGCCAGCAACACGTCTAGCCCTCCGCCAGATCCCAGGTCGAGCACGACTTCGCCGGTTCCCAACGATGCCAGCGCCACCGGGTTGCCACAGCCGAACGAGGTCGTGACCACCCCTTTCGGCAAAGTCGAAATCGTCCCGGCGCCGTAGAGCGCGACTTCCGTCGGTGTATTGTTATCACGACATCCAGACGAGGAACCGCAGCACGAGCCGGATTGAATGCGCTGAGCATAGTGATCGCGCACCTGGTCTTTGATCGTTTCCGATGATGAGGAACGTTGAGTCATCGAGGCTATCTCCTTTACGGTAAATGAAGCAGCAACAGCCGGTTATCGGGCTTGAACCGCGTGATGTTCATCGCACGTCTTCCCTCCAATTCGTCCGGTCGTCGGGCGAGGACCAAAGGCATCCTACTGCACCAGGCGCTCATCACTGCCATTATATTGACAATCATCGATATGATGGCTAAAAAAATTATGCGTCTACCAACGCCAGTGCGCGTGTGATACGGGCGCGTAACGCTTCCAGCGCCTCGCGGCGAATGAAGTAGTACATCCAGGGACCGTGGCGCTCGGCATCGACCAGACCGGCTTCGCGCAACAGGCGCAGGTGGTGTGAAACCGTCGGTTGCTTGACCGGCACCGCCGCTTCGAGATCGCACACACACACCTTCCCCGCGTACCGCGCCAGCACGTCCAGGATGAGCAAGCGCACGGGATGCCCCAGTAGCTGTAGGTCGTCACTGACCTGTTGCGCTTCCGCCAGGCTCAACGAAGGAGCAGCGCTATCAGTGCAACAGCGAGTTCCGCGTACTCGTTCAATCGGATCATGAAGCGTCATATCGTTTTCCTCGGCAAGAGTGTAGCATACATATTGAAGACTGTCAATATGTTGTCGGGATGTAATTGTTCACGGTTGGGGACAGCGATGCCGCCAGGCGCCCAAAGCGGGGGTTTGGGGGTAGGCCCCGAAAAGGAGAAGCGGCGGCAGAATGGCCTCAGCAAGCGCCAACGCACGACGCCCCGCCGCCCCGAGACACTGCACATCACCCCTGCGCTCCCAGGGAGAGCATGAACAGCTACGTTGGGGGCAGGATCTGCGGAGGTGCGGGTCTGAGACCCGCACCCTACGTCTCTGCAAAGGCGAGAGGCAAACGTTGACTACAGGAACTCCCGCATCGCCTGCGCGAAGCGCTCACGCGATGGACGCAACTGCTCTTCCGGCAGATATGCGAGCGGCGTGTCGGTCAGGTGCATCACCTCGTGCAACGTCTGCCGTCCGGTATTGATATAGAGCAGACCGGTAATAAATTCGTGGTTCTGGCGCGCCCGTTCCAGGAGTTCTATCGCCTGCCATCGGTTTGTCGGGTCGTAATCGCGCCCCAATTTGCGCAATTTGATCAGCGGGCCGTCGTGCAACTGAACGTATCGCTCGCCGCCTTCTTCATACTCGACGTGAACTTCCTCGAAGCGTGGAATGAACTGAATATCCTGCAAGCGCTCTTCATGCGCTTTGCCGTAATCGTAGCTCTTCGTCGAGTCGTGATGGTTGTTGAACGTCACACACGGGCTGATGATATCGATCACTGCCGTGCCGTGGAACGACATCGCCGCCTTCAGCAGCTCGCGCACCTGTTTGGCGTCGCCGGCGAAGGAGCGCGCCACGAAGCCGCACTCGGCTGCTAGCGCCTCGATGCAGATATCGATCGGCGGCAGGACGTTCGTGCCGGCATACTTCAGCGTCTGCCCGACATCGGCGGTTGCCGAGAACTGCCCTTTCGTCAGACCATAGACGCCATTATTCTCAACGATGTAGACTACCGGCACATTGCGGCGGATCATATGCTTGAACTGCCCCAACCCGATACTGCCGGTGTCGCCGTCGCCACTGATGCCAATCGCCAGCAGCGTGCGATTCGCCAGCACTGCGCCGGTCGTTACCGAGGGCATACGTCCGTGCAACGTGTTGAAGCCGTGCGAGCGGCTCATGAAGTAGGCTGGCGTCTTGGACGAACAGCCAATCCCGCTCATCTTGATGACCTGATGCGGCGCAAGTGACAACTCAAACGCTGCTGCAATAATCTGGCTCGTAATCGAGTTGTGTCCGCATCCCTGGCAAAGCGTCGTCTCTCTGCCACGGTAGTCCTGGCTTGTCAGCCCGATTCTATTGACATTCGGTTTGCCGTTGGTTTTGGTTTCGACCGTCATGGAGTCTTCTCCTGTGTGCTATTGTGGCAACCGTTCCGGTTTTGAACCCGGCGGCGCGACGCCTTCCGGCGCTGCTCCGCTCCGAGCGCCCGCCAGGGGCGCCCCTGCGACGCGCCTCCGGTGCGCATTCTGTGGGGTCGTCATGCAACGCTATGCTCTGCACGCATAATCGACTCGACCACGAATTGGGCGCTCATTGGCAGACCATTGCAGATGTGCACCGAACGAATACGCGCCGCAGCCTCCGGCGCATGCAATTGCACCAGTTGCGCCATCTGCCCATCCTGATTCAGCTCAACGATGTAGACGCGCTCGTACTTCGCCAGAAAATCGGTGAGCGTCGACTCCAGCGGCAGCGCACGAATGCGCAGGTAGCTTGCCATGATCCCATGCGCACGCAACCCGTCGCATGCCTCGCGCACTGCGGAGTCGGTCGATCCATAAGCGATAATCCCAATCGTTGCGTCTTCGGCCTCCTGCACAACCGGCTTTGGCACGATGGAGCGCGCCGTATGATGTTTGCGCGT
This sequence comes from Roseiflexus sp., assembly GCF_057785375.1. Classification (NCBI taxonomy): domain Bacteria; kingdom Bacillati; phylum Chloroflexota; class Chloroflexia; order Chloroflexales; family Roseiflexaceae; genus Roseiflexus; species Roseiflexus sp. The sequence goes on along the minus strand of NZ_JBYNRX010000034.1, from coordinate 27,076 downwards.
CAGACGATCCAGGTTCTTTTGCCAGTCTTCGGGCCGTTCGCTATAAAGGGCAAACTCATTATGCCCGGTGCCACGCGCCAGGTATGCCGCGCGCGGGTTAGGATTGCCCGGCAGCGTGCGGTACGGAATCCCATCGCCATCAATATCTTTGTAGCGTCCCCAATCCTTGAATTGCTCCAACTCATCGGCGCTCAACACCTTACCGCGGTCAAGCGGCCTGTCGGGATAGGAGAACGGCTCGGACATCCAGTTGTTCATCCCCAGGTCGAGATCGCTCAACACGAGCACCGGAGTCTGTAATCGCTCGGCAAGGTCGAACGCCAGGTAGCCGAACTCGAAGCACTCGGTCATGTTGCCGGGGAACAGAATGACGTGATGGGTGTCGCCGTGCCCCATGTAGTAGGCGGACAGCACATCGCCCTGCGAGGTGCGCGTCGGCAGACCGGTGCTCGGTCCCACGCGCTGCACATCCCAGATGACGCAGGGAACCTCGGCGAAGTATGCCAGGCTCACGAACTCGTTCATGAGCGAAAGACCAGGACCGGAGGTGGCGGTCATAGCGCGTGCGCCAGCCCATCCTGCACCGACGATCACGCCGGCGGCGGCGATTTCGTCCTCGGTTTGAACAATGGCATACGTCGTTGTGTTCGTCTCCGAGTCGGCGCGCAGGATTGGCGCCAGTTCCGTCATCGCATCGACCAGGCTGGTCGAGGGGGTGATCGGATACCAGGCGCAGACGGTCATCCCGCCCATCAATGCGCCGAAGGCTGCGGCAGTATTCCCATCGACCAGAATCAGACCCTGCGTTTTGTCCAGCGGCGCCACGCGGAACGGATCGGTCTTCGGCAGGTTGGCGCGCACCCATTCGGCAGCCGCAGCGACGACGCCATAGTTCAGGCTGACCGATTTGGCTTTGCCTTTGAAATGGCGTTCGAGCGCCGCTTTGATCTCGTTCATGTCGATGCCGAGCAGTTCCGCCAGAGCGCCGACATAGACCATGTTGGCGATGTAATCGCGCAGTTTCGCATCGACGCCGGATTGTTTGACCAGGTCGCGCACCGGTATCGCATAAAAGTGGACATCTGAACGCGGATTGGTGAACTTGATGTCGTTCGGATGAACGCAGACGCCGCCGGGCACAAGTGATGCCAGGTCTTCATCGGCGGTGCGCTGATTGAAGGCGACCAGAATCTCGGTCGTCTCGCAGCGCGCCGTGTAGCCGTCCTTGCTGACGCGAATGGTGAACCAGGTCGGCAGCCCCTGAATGTTCGACGGGAAGAGGTTCTTGCCGCTGACCGGCACACCCATCTTGAAAATGGCGCGCATCAAAACGTTGTTCGCCGTCTGGCTGCCAGAACCGTTGACCGTCGCAGCGACAATCGAAAAGTCGTTCACAATTGGTTCGGCTGCTGGATGCTCAAGCGGACGTGGCTGGGTTTCAGTGTCAGGCATCTGTATCATAGACGTTCTCCAGGTGATGAAAGCAGGCGGAGCGCCCGCCTCGAACAGATACAAGAGGGTGATGAAGATCGCCACTTCACCGGCGGTCTTCGATCACCCCCAAACTACAGGCCGTCATGGCCGGATGTATGATGGCGTTCCATGCGTTACGAGACCATTTCCATGACGCGGAGATGCACACATACCGGCTGCTGTTCAATATCGATGATATTATACTCCTTTTTTGTTGCAAAGTGCACAAAGAACGCGGGAGATTCAAGGCGCTGGCGGAAACTGTGCAGCGCCATTGATCACGCCGCCTTCGACAAAAGGGATGCCAGTGTCGGTCAATACATTGCCGTACATATCGGTGACGCGGAAGGTGTAAGGTCCTGGTCCCATGCCGCTGCTCGCCACGAAGTAGTTGTACATCGTTCGTGGCACATTCTGCCACTGGCCATCAGAGCGCAGATACTCGAATCGAGCGATGGGATTGCGATGATTGCGAACCTGCACTGCCGTCCACCACTGGTTGCTGCCCTCTTTGAAGCGGTACGCGATCGGTCCTGTGAGATTGGGGCTGACGATGCGCCAGCGGATGGGGACGCGCCCGGCGGCAAGATCGGCGATGCGAGCAAACGCCTGCGGACTCATATCGACATCGCCGCGCGCGCACTCCGGGCAGCGGTCAACAATGCGCACGATAACGCTGCCCTTCGGTCCGATAACCTCGATGAAGGCCCCGCACAGGGCAGCGTTATCGTAGTCAGCGTGGTTCATCGCCGCCACCATCAGATCATGCGGCGATGGGTCGAACATGCAGTTGCCTGTGCCATCGGCGGCGTAGTACGTTCCTTCGCCGCTGCGATAGAGCGCATCACGGAGAACGAGCGGCAGGTAGACGGTATGGGTGTCGTTCTGCGCTCTGGCGGACGGGATGATGCCGGCGATAAGGAGAAAAGCGCCGGCAAAGGCAAGGATGCGAAGCGGCATGGGCGTCTCCTGAGGTGATGGATTGCACAAAGGCATGAAGGCACAGAGACCTGCATAGCATGCTCAACTGCCCCTGACCATGAACTCACCACGTCGGCAGGGGCAGATCCCCAGCGCCCATTGGTGACGGTCACGTTTACTGGCGCGCCAGCAGCGCTGACATCGCCAGACTCGCTGGCAACGCTCTTCCAACCCGGACATCCTATGTGACCGTCACCTTCATACTGGCGTCACACCGTACAACTCGCCGTATTTTCGCCAGAGGTACGCCAGGTACGGCTGCACGTCGAGCGATCTGCCGGTTGCGCGGCGCAGAATATCGTCGGCATCGAGGGCGCGTCCGTGGCGGTAGACCCGCTCGCGCGTCCATTCGCGCAGCGTGTCGAACCTGCCGCTGCCAATCTGCTGCGGGATGTCGGGATGGTCGCGCAGGGCGGCATCGAACAGTTGCACGCCCATAATATTCCCCAGCGTATATCCCTGGAACGAACCGCCGATGAGTCCGCCGTACCAGTGGACATCCTGCAACACGCCGTCGCGGTAGTCCGGCGGGGCAACGCCGATGTCGCTGCGGTAGCGTTCGTGCCAGGCTTCGGGCAGATCACGCACGGCGAGCGTTCCTTCGAGCAGCGCCAGTTCCAGGTCGAAGCGCAAAATGACGTGCAGGTTGTAGGTCACTTCGTCCGCCTCGGTGCGAATGAGAGAGCGCTGCACCTTGTTGATTGCGCGGTGAAAGGTTTCGAGCGGCACGTTTCCTAATTGCTCAGGGAAAGTCGCCTGCAAACGCGGATAGAAATGTTCCCAGAAGGGGCGGCTGCGCCCGACGATATTCTCCCACAAACGCGACTGGCTCTCGTGCATGCCAGCGGACGTGCCAGAGGCGAGCGGCGTCCCCTCGAACTCCTGAGCAATGCCCTGCTCGTACATTGCGTGCCCGGATTCATGAATGGTGCTGAAGAGCGCTGAACCGAGGTCGTACTCGTCGAAGCGCGTGGTGATGCGCACATCGTTCAGCGAGAACTTCGTCATAAAGGGATGCAGCGTCTTATCCTGCCGTCCGCGGGTGAAGTCATATCCCAGCGCCGTGATAACCTCAACGCCAAACGCCCACTGCTGCGCTTCAGGAAAGAATTGATGCAGACACGAGTCATCCACCGGCGGCTGACCGGTGATCTGTTCGACCAGCGGGATGAGTCCCTGGCGAAGTTCCGCAAAGATCTGTTTAATCGTCGCGGCGCGCATGCCGTAATCCGCCATGTCGATCAGCGGATCGGCAATGTGCTCGTAGCCGGGAAAAAACTCCGCAAAACGGCGGCTGAGGTCGAGGGTGCGTTCCAGGAAGGGAAGTACGGCGACGACATCGTTCGCCGGACGCGCGCGCGTCCAGACATCGTAACTGGCGGCGGTGTGCGCATAGAGTTCAGCAGTGAACGCGGCGGGAATGCGCGTCGCGCGCTCATAGTCGCGCCGCGCCACCCGGATGAGCGCAGCATCGGGCGCGTCAGGCGGGAGCGACTCTTCATAGGAACGCAGCGCATCGAGCAGGCGCCCGATCACCGGGTCGATCTGTTTCTCGTGAATGATGCGCCCCAGCGTTGCCAGTTGGCGACCGCGCGCTGCCGCACCGCCGGGGGGCATATAGGTTGTCTGATCCCAGTTCAGCAGCGCCGCTGCCATCTCTAGATCGTAGATCTCGTGGAGCCGCGCCTTGAGTTCGGTCAGTTCAGGTGGTATGGGCATGGTAAAGTGTCCCGTTGTGCGTCAGCGAATGAACGAATGCGTCAACAAATGCGTCAGCGAATAAGCGAATGCGGTAACGAATAAGCGAATGGCATCGGTGAGGGCGCGATGCTTCTCTCTGCGCCCTCTGCGTCTCTGTGGCTCTACCTGCGAATAAACGTATTGCGTCAGCGCGTGAATGCAAGGAGGGGCGCAGACCACGTTGAACGTTCAACCTTCAACGTTCAACATTTCGCCTCTCGCCTCTCGCCTCTTGCCTCTCGCCTCTCGCCTCTCGCCTCTCGCCTCTCGCCTCTCGCCTCTCGCCTCTCGCCTCTTGCCTCTCGCCTCTCGCCTCTCGCCTCTTGCCTCTCGCCTCTCGCCTCTTGCCTCTCGCCTCACAATTTCTCAGCCACTGTCTTGGCTTGCAGAAAGAGGAGCAGGTAATCGCGTCCGCCCGCTTTCGAGTCGGTACCCGACATGTTGAAGCCGCCGAACGGATGCGCGCCGACCATAGCGCCGGTGATCTTACGGTTGAAGTAGAGGTTGCCGACATGAAACTCATCGCGGGCGCGCTCCAGCCGTTCGCGCAGACGCGAGTAGACCCCGCCGGTCAGACCGTACTCGGTGTTGTTGGCAATCGCCAGTGCCTCGTCGAAGTCGCGCGCTTTGATGAATGCCAGCACCGGACCGAAGATCTCTTCCTGAGAAATGCGCGCATTCGGGTCAACATCGGCGATGATCGCCGGCGGCACGAAGAATCCGTCGTCCGGCGCCTCGCCGCTGAACGCCAGCCGTCCCCCTTCACGCTGCCCTTCTTCGATGTACCAGCGGATCTTCTCGCGTGAACGTTCGTCGATCACTGCGCCCATGAACGTCCCGCGCTGCGCCGGATCGCCGACCGTCAACCCGCCGGTCAGTTCCACCACCTGGTCGAGCAATTCGTCGTAGACCGGCGCAACCGCAACGACCCGCGAGCAGGCGGAGCACTTCTGCCCCTGGAACCCGAAGGCGGAGGCGACGATCCCGGACGCGGCGGATTCGAGGTCCGCCGTTTCGTCCACGATGATAGTATCCTTCCCCCCCATTTCGAGAATCGTGCGTTTGAGCCATTTCTGCCCGGGGTGCACCTTTGCGGCGCGCTCGAAAATGCGAATGCCAACCTCCTTCGAGCCGGTAAAGCCGATGAAGCGCGTCAGCGGGTGATCGACCAGCGCATCGCCGACGCTGCTGCCGGGACCGGGGAGGTAGTTGACGACGCCGGGAGGAAGACCGCACCCCTCCAGGATGTCCATAAACTTCGCCGCAATGATCGGCGAGGTCGAGGCGGGCTTGAGCACAATCGTGTTACCAGCGACGACCGGCGCGGTCACCAACCCGACCATAATGGCGAGCGGGAAGTTCCATGGCGGAATGACAACCCCGGCGCCGAGCGGGATGTAGGTCAGGCGATCGTCTTCGCCGGGGATGGGATAGAGCGGCTGCGGTTCGCTCAGGCGCAACATCTCACGCGCATAGAACTCGCAGAAGTCAATCGCTTCGGCGACATCGGCATCCGCTTCCGCCCAACTCTTGCTGACCTCGTAGATGATCCAGGCATTCAATTCAAAGCGACGCGCGCGCATAGCGGCTGCCGCCTTCAGCAACAGTTCGGCGCGCTGCTCCACCGGGACACGACGCCATTCGGCGAAGCGGCGGTGCGCAGTTTCGATTGCGCGCTGCGCCAGCGTCACATCGGCGCTCGCCGCATACCCGACGACCTCCGACGGACGCGCCGGATTGACCGAGGCGATCGTGGCGCTGGTTGTGATGCGTTCGCCATCGATAACCAGCGGATAGGTGCGCCCAAGTTGCGCCCGAACGTCCGCCAGCGCCTGCTCCATCGCAGCCACATTGGCGGGATCGTTGAAATCGGTGAATGGCTCGTTGCGAAATGGCGGGAGGTTCATACACTTCCTCCTGTGGTGCTCTCTCGATAAAAGGCATTATACACGACTCGCCATCCCGGCGTGATGACCATCACCTCTGCGCCACACGCCACAGGCGGCGCGGACCTCGGCAGGCGCGCTCCTCGCGCGCTGCCAGTGACGGGCATCTGCGCCCTTTGACAATCCGTCGCAACATGCCGTTATTAACGACGTATGTACCGATGTTGAGTGAGTAGTGCGATCTGATACTAACTTGCGGTCAGTCAGACAAAATGTTCCGGGTTCGCAAGGCGTAACGATCCACAACGCGCGTTGGCGGTCGCGGACGCAGACTGCGCATTGGCATCAGCAGCCCCAACGGGGCTTGCACGTGCGGTGAGCGCCGTCGAGCCGCCTGCGGCGAGCAGAGTCGAGCCGCCTGCGGCGAGCAGAGTCGAGCCGCCTGCGGCGAGCAGAGTCGAGCCGCCTGCGGCGAGCAGAGTCGAGCCGCGTCCTCAGCGAGGGCTTTCGCCCGTAGCGCCCTGGCGTCTCGCTGCGCGCCCCGGCAGTATGGCACGAATGACCGCGCATGAGTATCATGAGTATGAGGTGAGGAGGATAACGTGTCACCCATGTCGCGCAGAACAATAGTCATTGGCGCTCTGGCAGCACTCGCGCTGATCGGCGCGCTCGTCCTGAGTTTCACAGTGTTGCGACCGGCGAATGCCGATGACTGGGAGTTCATTGGTCCGAACCAGTTAGAGATCACGTCGCTGGTCTTCGATTCGATAACGCCAACCACGCTGTATGCAGGAACCCTCAGTGGCGTGTACAAAAGTGAAGACGGCGGCACAACCTGGCGGAGGATTCCGTCGGGCCCGCTCGCGGCGACTTCCCTGCTCATTGATCCGCTCACGCCAACGACCTTGTATGCTGCGTATCGAGATATATTCAGGAGCGAAGACGGTGGAGAAACCTGGCGCACCGTCAATAATGGGCTGGACAAAGATGCGTGGGTGTATAGGCTGTCCATTGATCCGGTAAACCCACGGGTCATCTACGCCGGAACCGATAAAGGCGTGTACAAGAGCGAAAACCGCGGCGGCGCCTGGCGTCTGGTCGCACAGACAGAAAGCGTCTTTGCGCTTGCAATCGACCCGGCGTCACCGACGACGCTGTACGCCGGAGGCGAGCGGGGAGTACACAAAAGCGGAGACGGCGGGGAAACCTGGCGCAGGATCGACATTGATTCTGGAAACCGATCCGATGTGAACGCGCTGCTCATCGACCCGGAAAATCCGGCGGTGGTCTTCGCCGGAACCGACGCTGGCGTGTACAAAAGCGAGGACGGCGGGGAAACCTGGCGCGCAATCAACGACGGTCTGCCGGAAACACTCGGAGACAAGCCAGGAACCGGCGTGTACAGATTGTTGCGCGATCCGGCGGGGACGGTGTACGCCAACGTCGAGGACGGCGTATACCGCAGCGCCGATGGCGGCGCGACCTGGCACAGGGTCGAGTTTTCTTTACCTGCGTCAGTCTTCAGCAAAGAGGAGAGGATTCGCCTGCTGGCGGTTGATCCGGTCACGCCGGCGACGCTCTACGCCACAACATCTCCCGTCGCATCAGGTCTGTTCCGCAGCAACGACGGCGGCGCCACATGGCGACCTGCGGGGCTGCACTCCATCATTATCAGTCTGGCGCTGACGCCATCGGCGCTCTACGCCGGAACGTCCAAAGGCGGCGTATACCGCAGCGATGATCGCGGCGTCACCTGGCGCACCATTAACGAGGGGCTGACCCACTTCTACGTCTCAGCGCTGGCAGTGGACCCAACCACGCCGACGACGCTGTACGCCGCCACAGGTGACGGGGTGAACAAAAGCGTCGATGGCGGAGAGACCTGGCGCGCCGTCGGGTTGCGCGGACGCTGGGTGTACACGCTGGCGTTCGACCCGCAGCGCCCGACGACGCTGTACGCAGGCGCCGACGCAGGGGTGTTCGTGAGCGAGGATGGCGGAGAGACCTGGCGCGCCGCCGGGCTGAGCGAACGGCGGGTTCTGGCGCTGGCGTTCGACCCAACTGCGCCGGCAACGCTGTACGCCGGAGCAAAGGGAGGCGTGTACCGCAGCGACGATAACGGCGCTTCCTGGCGCGCCGTCAACGACGGGCTGAGTGAACGCACCGTGTTTACGCTGGCAATCGCCCCCACCACACCTTCAACACTGTATGCAGGAACGGAAGAAGGAGTTTTCCGCAGCAACGACGGCGGCGCCACCTGGAGCGAGGTTGTACGAACCTCCCCCGATTCTGTGTATGTCATACTCATCGACCCGACCGTGCCGACGACCGTGTATGTGGGAACGGACGACGTGCTCAAAAGTGATGATAATGGCGGAACCTGGAGTGAGTACGGCTATTTGTATTCGTCCGCACTGGTCATCGATCCATCACAACCAAAGACAATCTACGCCGGAACGTGGCAAGGCGTGTATCGGCGAGTGATCGACAGCGGGCAGGGGGGGCTGCCGTTTCGGTGAACGGTGCGCCGGGTGACGCCGGGATCGCAATCAGCGGTAACATCACTCGCGCACCGATGTCGAGTGCAACGGCGCCGAGGCGCGCCCGCCCGCCTGCGCGCGAGGTGTTATCTCCCAGAAAAACGAAGTTGGGCGTCTCGTAGGGATCGACCGGTCCGCTGAACGCCGTATAGTCGCGCAGCGGACCGCTCAGCACTGTGGCGCCATTCCGGTCGAGCGTATAGCAATCCTCTCGGATCGTCAGGGCGTAGATAGCGGGTTGGGTGGCGTCGATTGCCGTTCCCTCAGCCTGTGTAAAAAGTGCAGGTTCGGTTCCGCCTTCCTGCGCCCACACCCGATCTTCCCAGAACCCCAGTTCGATGCCGCGCCGGTCGCTCGCCAGCAGAGTGACGCTCCAGCCGGCGCGGTCATCCAGACCGTCGCCGTTATCATCGGACGGCAGGTGACGTTCCTCGGTCAGTTGCAGGTTGAACCGAAGCGTAAAGCCCACATGCCTGTCGAGCGCCGGCGCGCGCGCCGGGTCGATGCTCCATCCTGCAAGTTCAGCGAGATCGGTTGTTGTGGTGATCACTGCGCTGCTCCCGTCGAAGGCTGCACGCGCATCGACCGGCGGCGGCAGTGCGGCGTATCTCAGCCGTCCCTGGCTCTCCGGCAATCCGCCGCGCGCCGGATCGTAAAGCGACACAGATGGTTCAAATCCGACGGTAACAACGGCGGGATACGATGCAGCAACGGCGTCACATATCACCATGGTCAACACGAGTACTGCGCATGCCTGAACGACAGATTGGGGAAACAACACCTGAACTCCCCTCTTGACAGGTTCACGAGGTCGGATATGATAGTTTAGAAATTATAAAATCTCCGCGTTTTCTCTGTTGCGCCATTCCAGAAAAAGCTAACCAGATGCTCCTGTATCGTAGCATACCTGCGAGCAGCGCATTCGGGCATCCTGCCGAATCGCCATCGACAACCACTCCGTGCCTTTGCGTCAAACCTTTTGGTCAAGCAAGGCCACAGCAGGAGGGATGAGGTGTCGTCAACTCGCGCAAACCGCGTCAGTCCGCCGACCGTCGTACAGTACGTGCTCGAAACCGTGCGCGCCGATATTCTGAACGGACGGTACCCGATGAACTCGCGGCTCGATCAGCAGGCCATCGCCGCCGAACTCGGCGTCAGCATCATCCCGGTACGCGAGTGCCTGCGGCAACTCGAAGCCGAGGGACTGGTGCAGATTTCGCCCCGGCGCGGCGTGTTCGTTGTCGAACTGTCAGTCGATGAGTTCCGCGAAATCTACAGCATCCGCGAAGTGCTCGAAGAACTGGCGATTCACAAAGCGTTGCCCCATTTTACTCCAGCGCATCTCGATCATGTCAGCCAGATCAACGAGCGGTTCGTTCAGACGATCAATGACCGGGCATACTCGACGGCGCTCGAGATCAATCAGGAGTTCCATCTGGCGCTCTATGAACCGGCGCAGCAACCATTGTTGCTCGACCTGATTTCGAGCCTGTCAACCCGTTCTATGCGTTACCGTCAGATCTATGTCAACCTGCCGAACCGCGCGCAGCAGGCGATTATCGATCACGAAGCGATCCTTGCCGCCTGTCGCGCCGGAGACGCCGCTGTGGCCGGGCAGGCGGTGCGCAGCCATCTCCGCCGCACGCTGGAAGGCGTCCTCGCCACACTCAGGGTTGTCCCCGAGTCGGATGTCGACTCGGTGCATTGGCCATAGGTCACGTGCAAAGGAGGTCAACGTATGACTGGTCACACGTCCCGCCGTCAGATGTTCTGGACAATGCTGCTCGCGTGGATTGTGGCGCTCACCGCAAGCGCCTGCGGTCAGGCGCCCGCCGCGCCCGCGCCGACGACTGCGCCTGCTGCACCGCAGGGTGCGCCGATCAAGGTCGGGTGCTCGTTGCCGCTGACCGGCGCGTTTGCCGATACCGGCGTCTGGGTCGAGCGCGGCTACAAACAGTGGGCTGAGGATGTCAATGCGGCTGGCGGGTTGCTCGGTCGTCCTGTCGAATTGACCATCTACGACGATGAGAGCAAGACCGAGAACGCGGTCAATCTGCTCACTCGCCTGATCACGGTCGATCAGGTCGATCTGGTGTGCGGCGGCTACCCCGGCACGGCTGCCGCAGCGCAGATGGCAGTCGCCGAGAAGAACCAGAAGGTCTATGTCTCGATGGGCGGGCATATGGCATCATTCTCGCAGGGGTTTACCTACGTCTTTGGCGCGCCGCCATTGATGGGGCAGTGGTGGTACGAAGGGTTGTATGGCTGGCTCGCAACGCTGCCAGAAGCGGATCGCCCGAAGAAAGCCGCGATCTTCACGATTAACAACTCGGTCGGCGCCGCTATTCTGGAGCCAATGCCCGAAAAACTTGGGGCGCTCGGCATCGAGATCGTCGTGAATGAGCGGTACGATGTTCCGCTGACCGACGCTGCGCCGCTGGTGACAAAGGCGAAAGCGGCGGAGGCGGACATCTTCTTCGCCAACGGCTTCTTCCCCGACAGTGTGCAGATCGTCAAAGCAATGCGCGCGCTCGACTACAACCCTAAACTGATCGCGCAGGGGGTTGGGTCGATCATTCCTGCCTGGGTGCAGGAACTGGGGAAGGATGGCTACTACGTCTTCTCCGGCACCGCCGTGCATCCATCGCTGCCGTTTGAAGGCATCTCAAGGCTGAACGAAGTCGCCAAAGCGAAGTATGAAGCGCCGGTCGCGCCGATCTATTTCATCTTCGGCTATGCCTGGATGCAGGCGTTGCAGCGCGGCGTCGAAGGTGCACAAAGCCTGGATCAGAGCGCCATCCGTGACTGGCTGAAGTCAAACCAGATGACCACGGTCGCCGGAACGTTCACCTTTGATGAGCGCGGACTACCGCCGCCCTACAACTACCTGACCCAGGTGATCGATGGGAAGGTTGAGTTGATCTGGCCCCCCGAGGTACGCACGAAGGACCCGATCTATCCCAAACCGGCGTGGGGGCAGTAGACTGCAATGTTTTATGAACTGGCGCAATCGTTGACCAGCGGCCTGTTGATTGGCAGCGCGCTCGCTGTGTTGAGCGTCGGCTTTAGCATGGCGTGGGGTATTACGCACGTGCTCAACGTTGCGCATTGCGCCTTTGCCGTGCTAGCTGCCTACCTCGGTTACTGGTCGCTCGCCCGGTGGGGGATCGATCCGCTTCTGGCGCTGCCGGTGATGCTGCCGTTGTTCTTCATGATCGGCGTCGCCATGCACACTCTGCTGATCCGCACGACAGCGCGCCGGGCGCACGACCTGGGGCTGGCGACCATGGTGTTGACCTTCGGATTGGGCGTCGTGATGGAAAATGGCATGCAACTTGCCTGGGCGCCCGATCCGCGTGTACTGAAGACGGCATACAGCAGCCTGACGTTCTCTGTCGGACCGATCATCGTACAGGCGCCGCATCTGATTGCGTTTGGACTGGCGACATTAACCATTGGCGCGCTCTATCTGTTCGCTGAACGCACCTTCACAGGCAAGGCGGTGCGCGCCGTCTGGCAACAACCGGTCGGCGCGGCATTGTCGGGGATCAATCTGGATCAGGTGACCACGATCGCCTACGGTCTGGCAGTCGCCACCGCAGCGGTTGGCGGAGTGGCCATGTCGTTGCTCTACACCTTCGACCCCGCCACTCACCTGAGCTGGCTGGTGTATGTGTTCCTGGTCGTTATCCTGGGCGGAGTCGGCAGCATTCTGGGGTCGGCGCTCGCCGGACTGATCATCGGGTTGATCATCGGCGCCAGCAGCGTTTTTGTTCCGCTAGCGTGGAACAATCTGGCGCTCTTCGGGTTGCTAATTATTCTTCTGCTCCTGCGCCCGCAGGGGTTGTTGCAACGATAGGCGGGGGATCTGTGCAGCGCGCTCTATCGCGACTGTTTGTGCGACCGGCGCCGGATGCGGCAATCGGCATCGGCCTGGCGCTGGCATTTGCAGCCGTGCCTTTTGTCGCTTCGAGCGCGTATGTGCTAAGTTTTCTCCTTACCATCTTCATGTATGGTGCACTGGCGGGCAGCTGGAATATCATCGGCGGCTACGCCGGGTACCTGAGTTTCGGGCACGCGGCGTTCTTCGGGTTGGGCGCGTATACCACGGCGCTCCTGCTCTTCTATTTCGGCTGGTCGCCCTTCCTGACCCTGCCGTTGGCGGGAGGGGTCGCGGCGCTGTTCGCTGCCCTGATCGGGTACCCATGCCTGCGCCTGCGCGGACCATACTTCAGCCTGGTGACGCTCATCCTAGGGCTGGCGATGTATGCGCTCGTCCTCAATCTGCCGTTTACCCAGGGGGCAACCGGTTTGTTCCTGCCGTTTCTGAAGGTGGATGTCTACACCAGCCATGTTATTTTCTATGAGATCATGCTGGCGCTGCTGGTCATCGTCACGGCAGTTCTACGGCAGATCACACGAACGAAGATGGGGGTCGGGCTGGCTGCCATTCGCGAGGACGAAGATGCAGCCGGAACGCTCGGCGTCAATGCAACTCGTCTCAAATTGCAGGCGTTCATGCTCAGTGCGTTCTTGACAGGTTTGGTTGGTGGCGTGTATTCTCACTACAAGAGTTATCTCGATCCCTCATTCGTCTTCGCTACATCGATCTCAATCACAATTGTACTGATGGCGCTCTTTGGCGGACGGCTGACCTGGTACGGTCCCCTGGTTGGCGCAATGACGCTTTCTGTCGTTAACGAAGCGCTGACAACGCAGGCGCCGCCGCAGACGGCGCGGATCGTGTTTGGCGTGCTGCTGATTGGCGTCATTATGTTTCTACCAGACGGGTTGATGTCTATCGTGCAGCGCCATCTTCCGGCATTCATTCTGCGTCGCGCGCCACCCCCCAACCAAACGTCGGGGCGGGTGTGAGACCCGCCCCCCAACCAAACGTCGGGGCAGGTCGCAGACCCGCCCCGACCACGGCGACCCGTCGGGCAGACGTAGGGGGCGGGTGTGAGACCCGCCCCCCAATCAAACGTCGGGGCAGGTCTGAGACCCGCCCCAACAAGGAGGAACCGCATGAAAATCTTCGATCTCAGTGTTCCAACCGAAATGAGTCCCAGCGAAGTCGAGCCAGTTCAGGTCGAACATATCGATCACAAGCAGACAGCGGCTTTCATGGCGAGTTTCTTCGGCGCCACGGTCGATGACCTGCCCGAAGGCAACGGATGGGCGAACGATCAGGCAACCATTCGCGCCCATGCTGGCACCCATGTTGATGCACCGTGGCACTACTACCCGACGTGCGGCGGCGCGCGCGCGCGCACCATCGACGAAATACCGCTCGAATGGTTCTACGGCGATGGCGTAGTACTCGATATGCGCCACAAGCCGCGCGGCAGTCTCATCGAGATTGACGATCTGCGCACTGCACTCGACAAGATCGGGTATACGCTCAAACCAGGCGACATTGTGCTGATCCAGACCGGCGCCGACAAACTGTGGGGACAGGCGGAGTATTTTGCAGCCGGCGCCGGGATGAGCGCCGCTGCGACGCGCTGGCTGATCGAACAGGGCATCCGCACGATGGGCATCGACGCCTGGGGATGGGATCAGCCGTTCTGGGCAATGAAAGAGCGCTATCAGCAAACCGGCGATCCTTCGGTGATCTGGGAGGCGCACCGCGTCGGACGCGACCTGGAGTACTGCCACATCGAAAAACTCGCCAACCTCGACGCATTGCCGCGCCCGTTTGGATTCAAAGTCGCCTGCTTCCCGGTCAAACTGACCGGCGGCAGCGCCGGCTGGACGCGGGTGGCAGCGATCTTTGAGGATTTATAACGTATCGAACAGAAAGGCTGGACGGCTCTCAAGGGCGGGTTTTGGACCTGCACATAGGTTTTGTGCATCGCGACGCCTCGTTTCCTCTCACCTCCCGCCTTCTTCCACCAGAGGAAGAAGGGGTATCGGGGCGAGACGACACCATATGCATCCGCAACGAACACCATGCTTCAAGCCATCAACATCACCAAACGGTTCGGCAGCGTCACGGCGCTGCGCAACGTCAGTTTCTCGGTGGACGCCGGGGAATTGGTGGGGCTGATCGGTCCAAATGGATCGGGCAAAAGCACGCTGTTCAGCGTCATCTCCGGGTTCCACCCGCCCGATGAAGGCGCCGTCGTGTTTGAGGGGCGCGACATCACCGGTTTCCCATCACACGCGGTCGCGCGTCTGGGAATGGCGCGCACCTTCCAGATTGTGCGCCCCTTTACCGGCATGACCGTGGTCGAAAACGTGCGCGTCGGGGCGCTCTACGGGCGCGGCGAACGAAACGTTGCAGCCGCTGAACGGCGCGCCAGGGAACTAGTCGAGTTTGTCGGGTTAGGGCAGCGCGCCAGCGTTCCTGCACGCAACCTGACGTTGTTGGAAAAGAAACGCCTGGAGATCGCCCGCGCGCTCTCGATCAGTCCCCGGCTCCTCCTGCTTGATGAAGTGTTCGCCGGTCTCAACCCGGCGGAGGTGCGCGGCGCCATCGATCTGATCGCCCGGATTCGCAGGGAGTTTGGCGTGACGATCATCATGGTCGAACATGTGCTCAAGGCGCTCATGGAAACGTGCGAGCGCGTGATTGTGCTGAGTTCCGGCGAAAAGATCGCTGAGGGTGCGCCTGCCGACATCGCCGCCGATCCGCATGTGATCAGCGTCTATCTGGGAAAGACCTATGCTTCAGGTTGACCATCTGAGCGTCGCCTACGACACGCTGCAGGTGCTGTGGGACGTGTCGCTAGAGGTTCATGAAGGCGAGATCGTCGCCCTGATCGGCTCGAATGGCGCCGGCAAGACGACGCTGCTTCGAACGATTTCGGGGTTGATGAAGCCTTTGTTCGGCTCAATCCGTTTCATGGGCGAAGACATTGCCGGCTTGCCGCCTCACGAAATCTGTCGGCGCGGGGTCATCCAGGTTCCCGAAGGGCGCGCGCTGTTTCCGCAGATGCGCGTCATTGAAAACCTGGAACTCGGCGCCTACCTGCCCGCCGCGCGTGCGCAGCGCCACGAGACCATCGAGCGTGTCTATCGTCTCTTTCCACGCCTGAAGGAACGCTGGCGGCAGGACGCCGGCGCCCTCAGCGGCGGTGAACAGCAGATGGTCGCCATCGGGCGGGCGCTCATGGCGCGCCCAAAGCTGCTCATGCTCGATGAACCATCGCTTGGTCTGACGCCGGTGCTGGTGGAGACGATTATGGAGGTTCTGACGCATCTGAATGGGGAAGGCATGACGATCCTGCTCGTGTCGCAGGAGGTGCATCAGGCGCTTGCTCTTGCGCATCGCGTCTATGTTATCGAAAACGGTCGGATTGTGCGCAGCGGGCCGTCACACGCACTGCGCGACGACGATGCGGTACGCAGCGCGTATTTGGGCTTGTAAACAGAAAGGAGCCAACGGTGAACAAGGTCATCATCACTGCCGCCCTGACCGGCGCGGTCACAGTGCCGACCCAGACGCCCTACCTCCCCTACACCATCGAGCAACTGGCGGAGGACGCCGAACTGTGCGCGCGCGCTGGCGCCGCGATTATCCACATCCACGCGCGCAACCCGGCTAACGGCGCGCCATCGTCAGATATGGAACTGTTCGGCGAAATCCTCAAAGCGATCAAAGCCCGCACCGACGCCGTCATCTGCACCACGACCGGCGGCGGGGTCGGGATGACGCCAGCCGATCGGGTGCGGGTCGTACCAATGTGGCAGCCAGAACTGGCAACCTGCAACATGGGATCGATGAATTTTTCGGTTCACCCGGCAGCGCGGCGCTTTTCCGACAGCGACTATAAGTTTCCCTGGGAAAAGCAGTGGCTGCTGGGAAGCGAGGATTTCATTTTCCCGAACACCTTCGCCAGCATCAAACATTTCCTCATCGAAATGAAAAAGACCAACACCCGCCCTGAATTCGAGATCTACGACGTTGGTCACCTCTATAACCTCGATTTCATGGTCCGGGAAGGTCTGGTTGAGAAACCGATCTGGTTGCAGTTCGTTATGGGCGTGCTGGGTGGCATTCGCGCGACGTTGTACGACTTGACTCACCTGCTCGACACAGCGAACCGTCTCTTTGGACCCGAAAACTACCACTGGTCGGTGATCGGCGTTGGGTATCCACAGCAATTCCATATGTGCACAGCAGCGATCATGCTCGGCGGGCACGCGCGTGTTGGGCTGGAGGACAATATTTTGGTGAGTTGTGGGAAACTCGGCCGTAACCATGAACTGGTAGAAAAGATTGTGCGAATTGCAGCGGAGTTCGACCGTGAACCGGCAACGCCCGACGACGTTCGCGCGTTCCTCAGCCTGAAGGGGAAGGATCAGGTTGGTTTTTGATAAGAAGAAGAGAAGGAGACTGAAGCGTGCGTTTCGCGTACTTCACCGCCGGGATGCCGGAGTTCACCCCTGACGAAGCGGTGGCGGCATTGCGTGACGCTGGCTACGACGGGATCGAATGGCGGGTCACCGATCAGGCGCCATCGGCGGATGGTCGGCCTGGATTCTGGGCAGGGAACCGATGCACCTGGCCCCTGTCAACATTCGTTGCCGATGCGCCGTGCATCCGCACCCTGACGGAGGACGCCGGGCTGGCAATGCCGAATGTTGGAACCTATGTAACCTGCGATGATCTGCCAGCCGTGGAGCAGGCGCTGAAAGGAGCCGCCGCACTTGGCGCCCCCTGCGCCCGGATTAACGTCCCGCGATACGATGGCAAATCGCCCTATCTGCCGCTCCGCGAACGCAGCCGGTCGCAGTACCGCGAGGTGGCGGCAATGGCGCAGCAGTACGGTGTGCGGGCGCTGATCGAAATCCACATGGGCAACATCACGCCAAGCGCCAGCACCGCTGCAACGTTTTTGGAGGGATTCGACCCTAAAGTGGTCGGCGTCATCCACGACGCCGGCAATATGGTGTACGAAGGGTACGAGCAGTACCGCCTGGGGCTGGAGATGCTCGGTCCGTACCTGGCGCATGTTCACATCAAGAATGCGCGCTGGGAGCGCACCGGCGCCCGTGACGACGGCAGCGTGGAATGGCGCGCGACATTCGCACCGCTACGCAAAGGGGTTGCCGATATTGCGGCGCTCATCCAGGCGCTCAAGGCGATTGGGTACGACGGGTGGCTTTCGTTCGAGGATTTCTCCACCGAACGACCGCTCACCGAGCGGATCACGGACAATCTGGCGTATATCAAACGCCTGTTGGGGCAGGTCTGAGACTTCCATAGACCCGTCGGGGCAGGTCTGAACCTGCCCCGACCCTGTCAGGACTACGGGAACCACATCCTACTGCGGCATCCCACCGCCCGCTCCCTCAACCGGCGGCGCCATCGGCGCAGCGGGAGGCATCCCAGGCGGGACAGGTTCCTGCGGCTTCTTGCCGCTGCGCGTGATCTTGCGCCAGATCCAGCGCAGGAAGAGCACAATCGGCAACCAGACCGGCGTCCAGATCGCCAGGACAATCGCCAGATTCACCAGTCCCTGACCGAACTCGAGCAAGCCGCGCAGCGCCTCGCGCGCCACGCGCACCGGCTGCCAGGCGTCTTCTTCAATGATCGCTGGCGGCGGCGGCACCGGGCGCAACTCGGCAGTGATCGTGGACATCGCCGCGCTCTGCTTCAGATACTGCATCCGCCCTTTGATCTGCTCGATCTGTCCCTGCACGTCGGTCAGCGCCTGACTCACTTGCAATGCGTCCTCAACCTTCTCGGCGCGCGCCAGCAGGTCGAGCAGGCGGGCGCGCGTCGCTTCCAGGTTGCGCAGTTGCGCCTCAAGATCGACGTATTCTTCGGTCACATCATCGCCGCTCACGCTCCGACTCAGCACTTTCTTCGCCAACCCTTCCACCCCGCTCAGCGCCTCCTCGAAGCGCGCCGCCGGCACGCGAACGACGACCGTTGATTGCATCAAGTCGCCGGAGCCGTAGGTCTGAACACTGACGACAAAGCCGCCGAGCTGCTCCGCTTTCTGGCGGATTGACGCTTCGGCTTCGGCGACATTGACGACCTCCAGCGTTACCGAGGCATTCTTGATGACCAGACGTTCGGATGCGGGCGGTAACTGTTGATCCGGCGCGGCGCCGCTGCCGCGCTCCAGCGCCGGCGCCCCCGCAGCCGGCGCCATCGTCGGCGCTGCCATAAACTCAGGTTGAGCCGGCGAAACTGCCGGTACTGCTGCCGTTCCACACGAAACCAACACCATGGCGGATACGATGACGACGATGAGGGATTTGATGGAAGCCATTGCGATGTCCTCCTGGTGCGTGTGATGACGCCGTGACGAGAAAAACGTTCGGTGATGCGAGCGGCCGCTCTTACCCGCTTTGCCCGTCGTCATGTATATAAACGCGCGATCATGAAAAGTTGTTCCGAGATCGGAAGAGAATGTCGAGGGGGCGGCGTCGTATTCTTCGAGCCGATCCGCCCGACTCTGTGTTGCCGTCATTGCGAGGCGCGCCAAACGCGGAAACTGCCGCGAGCGACGTGTTATGAGCGCAGCGCAGTGAAAAGTGGCGGTTCGCAATAACGCCGCTCCCGCAGTTATTCCGATAGACTCTTTGGCATGGGCTATGACTGCCCTGCTGGTATAATATTTGGGTGAATGCCTGCGCATGTCCGCAACCAGGCGACATCGCGCGTGATAATCTACTGGGAATGAGATGTCTTATGCCAACGCTGGTCATCAGTACGGAAGCTCCGGCCGTGCCTGGACCTCCACAAGGACGCTGGACATATGCCGATTGGGAAGCGCTTCCCGATGATGGCTATATCTATGAGGTGATCGATGGAGCGCTTTACATGACGACTGCTCCGGGCACGTTTCACCAGTGGATTGTCATATCGCTGGTGCAATACCTCGCTATTCCAGCAAAAGCCCAGGGACTTGGTTATGCGTTTACGTCACCCATTGGCGTGTTGATGCCGGGATGCGACCCGGTACAGCCGGATTTTGTCTTTGTGCGTCAATCGAATGCAAGTATCATCTACGACCGACGCATCCGTGGCGTACCTGATCTAATCATCGAAATCCTTTCACCCAACAGCGCTATCTACGATACGCAGGTGAAAATGCAGGCGTATGCGCACGCCAGCGTGCCGGAGTACGCCATTATCGATCCACGCACGCACACCCTCGACTACTATCGTCTTCAGGCGCCTGGTCAGTACGAAAGCGCCCAACATTTCAGCGGGTCTGATGAAATCCGCTTCGATTGCCTTCCTGGTGTGATGCTTCGCATCGCCGACCTGTTCGCAGGCGCACCTGATCCGACGCCGTAGATGGTTGCTCAGGGCAGTTGATGCAAACATAGCGGCATGTGATCACATGTGCTATACTGGTCTTGAAACCAACGCACCCGCCGTTCGTCCGCCATCTCCACACCCGCCGCGTCTTTGCGTCAACCATCAGGAGTTACGCCGATGACCCACACCACAATCCATCCCCCGCCTGCATCAGACATACCGCCTGTCGAGGACCCGTTCCGCTACGGCTGGCGTTTCGTGCGGCGTCCCACGCCGGATGATCCCAACAACCTGGAGCAGGTTCCGCTAACGCTGGAGGATGTGCTGCACCCGGAAGTGGGAGATTTCATTGTGCAGAGCGACCGCCATACGACGGATCGGACGTACCTGACTCTTGTTCTGCGCGCATGTCTGGAGCCTTCTGGCGTCGCTATCGTTCTCAGCAAAGTGCGCATCGCCTGGGACCTGCCCGACCTGCGGGCGCATGGACCGGACGTGATGGTCATTCCCGGCATCGCGGAACGCGAGAACTGGAGCACCTTCGACGTGGCGGTCGAAGGCGTGCGTCCGGCGCTGATCATCGAAATTACATCCCCGGAAACGCGCGAGAATGACCTGGAGCGCAAGGTGAAGCACTATGCGCGGGCGGGAGTGGCACAGTACGTCATTGTGGACGACATGGGTCGCGGTCGGGAGCGACGCCTGCGCCTGCTCGACTATCGGTTGGAGGCAGGGGCGTATCGGTTACACCCGCCGGATGCTGATGGACGGGTTCACCTGGTGATCGCCAACCTGTGGCTGGGCATATGGCGGGATCACGTCGTCTGCTACGACGAGCGCGGCGCGGCGTTTGGCGACTATGCAACCGTGGTGCGGCAGGCGGCGGAAGCGGACGAACGCGCGCGCCGTGAAGCCGCAGCGCGGGAAGCCGAAGCGCAGGCGCGGCAAGCAGCCGAGGAACGGGCGTGTGCTCTGGAGGAGGAACTGCGCCGTCTGCGCAACGGGACGTAGCAAGCGCCTCTGCATGAGCGACAGAGGCTGCCGGGAACAGCGGGTCTCTCTGGGCATTGGGAAGCCGGTACGGGTGACACGGCGCCTCGCCCAAACTCCTCCTTCTCCTCTCGGGGGAGAAGGGTCGGAAGGAGTCCGAAAATGCGCTGCGCATCCAAAATACTACGCTTGAGAGCAGCCCCTTGCTCCTCCGTCAGAAGAAACAAGGAAGATGAGGCGTTCTGCGCATCCAATGGGCAACGCACGCGGGGCGTGTCCCATGTGCGCCGTCCCGAAGGGGCTTGCAGGTCCTCCGCGAGAGCGTCAGCCCGCAGCGCTCCAGCGTTGCGTGACCCATTCTGACCGCTCCCGCCAGGCAACGCACGCGGGGCGTGTCGGAAGCAGCCCCGGAGGGGCTTGCAGGTCCTCCGCGAGAGCGTCAGCCCGCAGCGCTCCGGCGTTGCGTGACACATCACGACCGCTCCCACATCAGAGAGAGGGTTTGCCCCGCCGTACTGTCTCAGGTATAATGCCCCGGAGATCACGACACACGGAGCACACAGGCATGACGGTTCAGGCGCTCTACCGGCGCTATCGCTCACAGACGTTCGACGAACTGATCGGACAGGAGCACGTCGTTCGCACCCTGCGCAATGCCATTGCGGAAGAGCGGGTTGCGCACGCCTACCTGTTCACCGGTCCGCGCGGCGTCGGCAAGACCACCGTGGCGCGCCTGCTGGCGAAGGCGGTCAACTGCACCGCACCAGCGGCGGAACGTCCCTGTGGTATGTGCGAGTCGTGCCGTTCGATCGCGGAAGGACGAGCCGTCGATGTGATCGAAATGGACGCCGCCTCACATACCAGTGTTGAGGACGCGCGTGAAATCATCGAGCGGGTGCAGTTTCGTCCGGCAGTCGCCCGCACGAAAGTCTACATCATCGATGAAGTGCACATGCTCTCGACAGCGGCGTTCAATGCGCTGCTGAAAACGCTGGAAGAGCCGCCGCCGCACGCACTCTTCATTCTGGCGACGACTGAAGTTCACAAGGTCCCGGCCACGATCCTGTCGCGTTGCCAGCGCTTTGTCTTCAACCGTCATACGGTTGCATCGATTGCAGCGCATCTGCGCACGATCGCCGACCAGGAAGGGGTGGCGCTCGAATCGGGCGCAGCCGAAGCGATTGCGCGCGCTGCAACCGGCAGCATGCGCGATGCGTTGAGCGTGCTCGATCAGTTGATGGCATATGGCGGCGGCTCGGTAACGCTCGAACAGGTGCGCAACCTGCTCGGCGCCAGCGAGATCCAGGAAGTCACAACACTGATAGATGCGCTGATTGCCGCTGATCTGCCTGGCGCGCTGCGCGTCGTGGCCGACGTTGCCGCTGCCGGCGCCGATCTGCGCCAGTTCACCCGTGATCTGGTAGAACGACTGCGGGCGCTCATGCTGGTCTGCGCTGGCGCCGACTATTCGCTGCTCGATGTTACCGAAGAGGAAGCCGTGCAGATCGAACGCCAGGCGCGCACTGCCAGCCTTGGCGCGCTGATGCGCTGGGTCAAACTGTTCAGCGAACTCGACTACCAGTTGCGTATCAGTTCCTACGGGCAATTGCCGCTCGAACTTGCGGTCATCGAGGCGGTGATTGCGCCTGCGCCAACCGCAACGCAGAGCGCCGTCGTCACTCCGGCGCGTCCGGCGACCGTTCCTGCTCACGATGCTGCACTACCGCAGCGCATTCCGGCACCATCGGCGCCTGCGCCTGTTCGTGATGCAACGCCGCCACAGCGCGCTCCAGCACAGCCGGTCACGACGCCCATCTGTAACGATACATCGCCTGATCCGGCTACGCGCTCTCCTGATGTTCCAACTGGCAAAGCGCCCTTGCCACCTGCCAATGCGGCGCATGAAGCGTCGGCAGCCGCCCCGAAGCCATCAGCAATGCACCCGCCAGACGCAACCGGTGATCCATTCATCCAGCATCAGGCACAGACCCGGCAGGCATCGGCTTATGAAGGATCTGCAGAATCGGGCGAGGGCGTGGCAGCCGCCAATGCCGACGCCGCTGCACTCGAACGGATCGAAGGTCTCTGGCCCGCCGTCGTGCGTGATGTGCGCGTCCATAACAAAACGCTCCAGGCATTGCTCAACAGCGGAGCGCGCCCTGTGGATGTCAAGGACGACACGCTCGTGCTGGAAGTGCCCAGCGAATGGTTGATGAACCAGCTCGAAAAGCCCGCAATGCGCCGGATTGTCGAGGAGGTGCTCAGCAAGCACATGGGCGCGCCATTTTTCATTCGCTGCGTGGTTGAGACGCAGCGGCGCGAGAATCCGGGAGCGCTGCGCGAGCAGATCCGCGCCTCACGCAAAGATCCGCTCGTTCGCGCCGCACTCAACATTTTCGATGCCGACATTATTGCAGTGGAAGACCCAAATGACTGAGAATACCAGCGCGAACCAACAACGTTTGCTCGTCAGATGCATAAAGAGAGGAGTACCGGCATGAATCCGCGACAGCTCGAACAGATGGCTCGCCAGATGCAGAAGGAGATGATGCGCATCCAGGAAGAGTTGGCGAATACCACCGTTGAGGGAACCGCAGGCAGTTACATTACTGTGACGATGAATGGCCACCGTGAAATCAAATCGATCAAGATCGCCCCGGAAGTGGTCGATCCCGACGATATTGACACCCTGCAGGACCTGATTGTGGCGGCGATTACCGATGCCAGCAAAAAGGCGCAGGAGCTGGCAGAACAGCGCCTCGGGCCGCTGGCCGGCGGAATGAAGTTGCCGGGATTCTAACCTCTGCATGCACCAGACACACGACATCCAGATTCTGCCCGCGCCGGTCATTCGCCTGATCGAGGAGTTGAGCCGACTGCCCGGCGTGGGACCCAAAACGGCATCGCGCCTGACCTTCTTCCTGTTGCGTGCGCCGGACGAACTGCCGCGCGCGCTTGCCGACGCCCTCATCGGGCTGAAGGAACAGGTCCAGCTCTGCTCACGCTGCTATTTCATCACCCAGAGCGATCTCTGCGCCATCTGCGCCAACCCTGCCCGCGATCAGCGGGTCATCTGCGTGGTTGAGGAGCCGCTCGACGTGGTCGCCATCGAGCGCACCGGCATCTATCGCGGACTGTACCACGTGTTGCATGGGCGCATTGCACCACTCGAAGGGATGAACCGCGAGGACATCTACTTCGACGAACTGCTCGACCGGGTGCGTATCGAGCCAGTCGATGAGGTCATTATCGCCACCAATCCGAATCTGGAAGGCGAAGCAACCGCGTTCCACCTTCAGCGTGCATTGGCGCCGCTCGGCGTGCGGGTCACCCGTCTGGCGCGCGGGTTGCCCACCGGCGGCGACCTGGAGTGGGCAGACCCTGGCACCCTGGGGTCGGCGCTCGAGGGTCGCCGCGAAATGTAATCGCTTACGAAACGGACAGATTATCAAGCGATGGCAGCGCCACAATCCAGATCTGGCCGGGGTTGAACGCGATCTCGTTGCCTGAGGCGTCCAGGAACAACAGGCGACTTTCAGGCGAATCCTTGCGCCACGTCACCTCCCGCTCGACGCCATCAAAGAATACACGCGCCCGTCCACTGCCGATCACCTTCTGCTCGATCCGCCCCTTGTCATCACCGGGAATAGGCGCTTCCGGCACTTCCATGACAACCACATTCTTCACCCGCAATTGCTGCCCCGTCACTGCATCGATCGCCGGCCGCCCGCGGCGCAGGCGGAGATAACTGTTCGTTGCCGGGTCGTAGGTCCATCCAGCCGGATCTTCGCGGTAGATGAAAAAATACTCAATGCGCTTGGAGGGAGGACGCGCATCGGGCGGCGCATCGGTTTTGAACAGGAAGCCGATGTCGGGATCGGTGAACGGCTCTGGCGCCAGCGCGCGCAGCGCGCGTTCGAGCGTGGCGCTGTCGGTGTACAGATTGTGAGGGGCAGCGCGCTGGCTAACGCGGGTAAAGTAGACGCTTCGGTCACGGAACAGCGCATCGAGATTGACGACGCTCGTCGTGTTCTGCAACAGATCGAGCGCCTGCGGCGCGCCGCCAGCATGGACGTAGAGACCGCGAAACTCCATCGCCCACTGCACGAAATAGAGTCGCGCACTGCGCACCGGTCCGATCGAGGTCGCCTCTAACGTGATCCCCGGCGCATACACCGCCATAAAACGAGTCAGCCCAAATTCCGCCAGCGCCTCAAAGACGATGGCAGCTTTGTCGAGACCCGATTGAGGATAGGCATTTGGATGGTTATCAATCATCACCACAATTGGGCGTTGCTGGAGCGCGCCTCGCGCCAGCACCGGTGCGCCGGTGATCGGATCGCTCGCTACAACGGGAGGCGTTGCAGTGGGGGCAATCGTCGGGGCTGCGGTCGGAACGGAGGCTGGCGGCGTCTCAGTCGGCGCCGTCGTCGGCGCTGCGGTTGGCGGCGCCTCGGTTGGTGCGCTCGTCGGGGCTGCCGTTGATGCAGTCGTTGGCTCGGAAGGTGCGGCGACGGGATTGGGCGCACCGCACCCGCCGCTCATCAAAACCAGGGCAAGACTGAGTAGGAAGAACGCACAAAGCACATGAGTCCTGGCGAAGCGATTGTTGTGTCTCATCGAACATCCCCGAAACGATGGCGCAGCCACGTCAATAGAAGTCATATCAATCGGCGCGTGCTATTGTACCATAGCCACGCCCTGTGACGACAGCGGTAAACGCGGCGTCGTAGCGCGCTGCCATCTGCAACCAGTCATACTGCGCCATAATCGAGCGGAAATCAATTTCCCTCAGTGATGGCAGCGCTGCAATCGTTGCGCTCAGGCGGTCAACAAGCTGCGCATCATCATCGTAGAGACAGAATGGGTGGAGATGAGCGGGGATCAGTTCCGGGTAACTCAAGCGACGCGGCAGCAGCGGCACACATCCGCAAAAGATCGCCTCGACCACGGCAACGCCAAAGAATTCTTGCAAGGCGGTGCTGACAACGATATCAGCCTGGTGGAGCAATCGGCGGTAGGTTTCCAGATCGGGAACATATCCCCATGCCAGCGCCTGATTTGCGAATTCCTTGCGCGCTGCGACGAATATTGGGTGCTGTGGATCGATATGTTCACCGATGACAATCAGGCGAAAATCAACGCCTCGCCGCTTCAGTTCGGTCAATGCTGCAAAGAATGTTTCCGGACCTTTATCATACTCCCAACGACTGTTCCACAGCAGGATCGGCGGCTCGCCGGCGGACGCGCAGCGAGAGGGCGACGGCAGAACGAGCCGCGCAAGATCGACACCTGGCGGCAACACGTATGAACGGGCTTTGAGCGGAGCGATCAGGTCGAGCTCCTGATGATCGTGGTATCGTCCAGGCAAATCCGGCAACGCCGCAAAGAACGAGTCGCGGTGAAATGCCGAGTTGAAGAAGATCGCATCGGCAGCCAGCGCAGAGGTGTAGTTGATCCAGGGAAATGCCAGGTCACGTGTGCGGCCCGGCGGCAGCGGATATGTCAACTGATTCTCGTGCATGTACAGCGCAACAGCCGGCGTTCCCGGAAGATCGCGCGTCAACCCCAGGAATGTCGCCAGATCGAGCATATCAGTGGCGACGATCAGATCGACAGGGGGAAGGGCGCGGCGCCGCACCTTACGCGCGAAGGTGATAGCCGCGCCGCGCATCCGCCAGCGCCAGCCGCCAGCCGGCGAAAGCGTCAGGAGCGTAACATGATGCTGGCTATGGCGCTCGAAACCCTGCGAAACCGCAGCATGCGAGCCGCCATGAAAGGCGTCGAGCCAGAGAATATGCATAGGGCTTCAAAGACCGCCTGGTCAGTCCCGAACGTGCCGACCCTGTCAATTCTACCTCTAACCGTTCGCGCTTCTCCCTGGAAGCGCAGGCGTCTCGCCCGCACGCACCGCCGGGGAGCATGGGCATCCCGCCCGCACGCTGCTGGGAGCGCGGGCGTCGCGTCCGCACGCACCGCCTGGGAACGCAGGCGTCGCGCCCGCACGCACCGCCTAGAGCCTGTTATGCACTTCAGAGATACACGTGGTATGATTTCAGTATGACACGTCAACCCTATCCCAGCGATGTGAGCGACGCGGAGCGGGCCTTCGTCGCTTCGACCGGCTCAGGCGCCGCGCTCCCTCCCTGACCTTCATGACCGAAGACGCCCCGCAGCGCAACCACGCGCTGCGCGAGGTCTTGAACGGATTGCGCTGGATCGTCCGCGCTTCGGCAGGC
>NZ_JBYNRX010000033.1:0-17770 GCF_057785375.1 Roseiflexus sp. | reverse complement strand
CGGTCGCGGTGGCGGCGGGGGTCGGCGTGCGCGTGGCGCTCGGCGTCGCGCTGGCGGTGGGGGTGGGGGTCGGGGTCGGGGTGCGGGTCGCGGTAGGGGTCGGCACGCCGCCGGGGGGCGCGCCGCGCTCGAGCGTGACCTCGTCGAGCGTGGCGTGGATCGCCACGCCGGTCGTCGCGCCCAGTCGGAAGCGCGTGGCGGCTGCGGTGATCGTCTCGCTCTGGCTCACGGCGAACGGTGCACCGAAGGGCGCGTCCCCCTTCGCCAGGAACGCCGCCAGCACCCCGTCGGCGCCCGTCCCGCGCTTCTGGTACAGCCCGACCCGGTAGCGCGTTCCGATCTGCAGCGGCGCGCTGGCGCTCCCGATCGGGGTGGTGTAGTTCCGCAAGCGCAGCTGTCCGCTACCGGTCAGTTCCAGGTTGCCGGCGTTCCCCGCGCTGCTACTGATCACCGCCGCGCGCGTCGTGCTGGCGGGATAGGCGTGCAGGACGATCTGGAAGGTGATGAAGAGCTCGTCGGTGGCGGCGATGTCCTCGAGCAGATAGCTCTCCTTGGCGTTCGGCACGCGCGCTGAGAAGCGGCCGCTGAGCGGTGCGCTCGTCTCGAGCGCCATTCCCGGCGCGCTGTCCGCCCCGCTGGTGGCATGGGTCAGGCTGCCATCCTCAAAGGTCATGCGCTTGAGCAGCGTCCCGCTCTGCACCCGCGGCGCCTCCGGCAGCGGCGCGCTGGCGACATCCGCGTCCGGCCCGCCTGGCGCCGCTGCGGCGCCGCTGAACGGATCGCTGACAGCGTGCGGCGCGGCGGCAGCGCCAGCGCCGCTGAACGGCGCACCGGCGCCGCCCTGCGCCTCGGCGGCCGCCAATGCAACCGGACCGGCGCGCCCGCCGCTGCTCAGACCGGTTCCATGCCAGCCGCCGCCAGGTGCGCCACCCCACCCCGGCAGCGCCGCGCCGCTGATGCTTCCATACGTCGCGCTCGTCAGCCGGTCGCGGTGGTCGTACGCGAAGAGCTGCACCTGCCGTTGCCCCGCCACGTGGTTCTCGATCCGCCAGATGTTCCCGACCGCGTCGTAGTCGTAGCTGCGGTCGATGACCCCAGGAACCGTCAGGCGCGTCAGCTGCGCCAGCAGCGTCTCGTACTGCCAGGTCGTCGTGCGCCCGTTCCCCAGCGTGCGGCTCAGCGGTTGGTCGAGCGCGGTGTACGTTGCAGCGCTCACCAGCGTCCCGGCGACGTTCGACGTCAGCGTGACCGGGCGCCCAGGCGGGTCATAGGCGTAGGTCACGACCTCGCCATCGGGATAGGTGAGCGTGCGCAGCCGGTCGGCGCTGTCATAGCTCCAGGCGAAACTGACTGTCCCACCTGGCGTCGCCGCGCCCATGCCGGTCACCCGCCCGCGCCCGTCATAATCCCAGTCGCGCCAGTCGATGCACCCGCTGCCATTGTGGACGCAGGTCGCGGTCAGGCGCCCGATGCCGTTCGTGGCGAACCCGTCGTCATACCCGAAGTGCCGCGACGGGTCCCCTGTACTCACCCGCAGCGCGCGCAGCCGGTCGAGGACGTCGTACTCGTAGTCGGTGCGCACGCCGCGCGCGTCCCAGTGCGCCGTCAACACCTGCGCGTCGTAGACGTAGGACCAGGTTCCGGCGTCCGGGTCGCTCCGCTGCGTCACCCGCCCAAGCGCGTCGTAGGCAATGGTCGTCACATTCCCGGCAGCGTCGGTCACGCCGCTCAGCCGGTCGAGCCGGTCGTACTGGTAGGTCGTCGTGGCTTCCAGGACGTGCGGGTTGGTCGCGCTGCCGTCGCCGCGCCATTCGTGGGCATACCGCACCCGCCCGAGCAGGTCGGTCTCTATGCCGCGCACATGCCCGCGCGCGTCGAAGACCGCAGCCACCACGCCGACGCCTCCCAGCCAGTAGCGCGTCCGGGTGCTGGTCCCGTCCGGCGCCACGACGTCGAACACCCGCCCGAGCGCATCGTAGGTGGTTGTCGTCGGGCGATAGAGGCTGGCGCCGGGCGGGGTGTACTGCCAGAAGGCGGCGCCGCTCTCGTTGACCAGGCGCGGCTGTGATTCGGCGCTCACCCGCCCGAGCCCGTCGTAGCGCGTGTCAACCACCAGGTTCTGCGCGCTCCACCCCTGGCTTTCGCGCTTGACCTGGATGCGGCGCCCGAGCCCGTCGTAGAACTGCTGCGTCTCGAAGAGCGTGTCGCCCGACGCGCTCGTCCCGCGCTGCTGAACGAGGATGCGGAACGGTCGCTCCGTATCGTAGTAGTACACTATCTGGGTCGGCGCATCGCGCGTGTCGCCTGGGCGCACCAGGCGCACCAACCGCCCAAAGGGGTCATACGTCGCGCAACTGATCTCCAGGGCGCTGTTCGCTGTGGAGCAATCGAAACTGTCAAAGGTCGCCTGGGCGACGTTCGGACCGCCGACTTTGATCAGCGTCCCGGCGCGATGGTCATAGGCGGCGCGCTCGACATGCCCGGCGGGATTGGTCACGCGCACGGGCCAGACGCGCATCACCGGATCATACTCCGTGGTCGTTGTGCGCGGCGCGCTGCCGTTCCCTGGTGCGCTGTACTGGATGGCGCTGCCGGTCCAGGTGCGTGACCCCAGCCCGCGGTAGGTTGTGACCATCGTGCGGTTGCCGAAGGCGTCGTAGGCGAAGAGCGTGTCGCGGCTATGGCGCACCGTGCCGGGACCGCCGGGCGTATTGGCATCGACATAGTCGCGCTCGACGGTGCGCAGCCCGCGCGTCCCGATCGCGCCATAGGTCTGGTTGAACCCGTCGTAGCCGTACTCGCTCAGCCCGAGCAGCATATTCGCATCACTGCCAAACTGTACGCGCTGCAGCACGCGATCAACCATAAAGTACGATGGCGTATCGACGATCGCATAGTCGAAACGGGTGATGCGCAGCGGCGCGACGGCGGTCGCCGGGACGTCGCAGTTGTCAAGCCCGCTGCTGACATCGACCGCCTGGTCATATTCCAGGATGTGGGTCGCCTGGCCGTACTGCCGGCCGCCATTGACGCCGTAGGCGCCGTTGGTCAGCCAGAACTGCGACCCGCCCTGGAACCAGGGCTGGTAACAATAGGCGGTCGTGCGGCTGCGCGGCGTCGCCTGCCCTTCGTACTGCTGCACCTGCTCGCTGCGCGGGAGCACGAAGGCGCGCCACAATCCGCTGCTCGTCAGCGGTCCGTAACTCTGGAACAGCACCAGGTTGGTGCGCAGCGTCGTCTGGAGGAGCGGGTTGCCGCCGGGTCCGCGGATCTCGGTCTTCCACTCGCGCCCTTTCTGGAGTTCAGCGTCACGCAGCTCCCAGAAACAGGGCTGATGAAGAATATTGGGTCCGCTGTACGGATCGCCCCACTCATAGCGCGGGTAGCCGCAGGCGGTATACCCTTGGTGGAAATAGCGTGTGGTCTGTGTGCCGCTGGGATCGGTGACACGCACCCAGGCGTGCCCGCGAAACTCCTTCATCGGCGCGTGCGCCATCAGGCTGGCGTTGAGAGTGCGGTCATGGGGGTGATTACTGACGAACGTGGTATAGAACAGGACGGCGGAGTTGGGGTTATCGTGCGCCGCATCGTCGATCGAGAACAACCCGCCATCGCGTCCCAGGCGTCGTCCCAGTTCATTGACGCTGGGCGAACCATAGGCGTAGCTCCACTGCGCATCCGGCCCGTGCCCGTCGTTCACCGTCGCGCTCGTCACCCGGTGGCGGTTGAGGAACCAGCTGTTATTGCCCAGGTCGCGCCCGATGTGGCTATAGGCGAAGCGCACGCTGCCGCCATAGCCGTTGCGCACCTCCGTCAGGCGGTTCCAGCCGCCGGACGGGAAATAGTCGGCGCCGCGCGTCGTGTGATAGAACGCCTCAGTCGGGGGCAGGTAGTGCGCCACGCCGTCGGGATCGACGCCGAATGGCGCGATCCAGCGCAGGGTCAGTTTCGGACCGCACCCGCCGGTGCACCACGGATTGTCGGAACGCAGGGTGTAGTCATACCCCAGATCCCAACCGCGCACCCGTTCCCATGTCGCGGCAGGGCGACTCCAGAGGAGCACGGTCTGGAGCATGCGCGTTTCGCGCGGCTGCCCCGCTTCGCCCCAGTAGATGCCGCTGGCGGGCGTCTCGAAGGCGGTATCATTGGCGCGCGGGGCGCTAAAGAACTGCAGGCGATAGCGCGCCGGCAACCCTCGCCCGGAGTTGGCGCCCCATTCGATGGCGGTCAGCCAGGCATCCTGGTCGACCGTGCCGCGCATCCAGCGATGGCTCGGACAGTTCACCGTCCCGCCGGTGAAGGTCTGGCGTGCGTACTCATAGGTCATTGTATTGCCGTGCGGGTCGACCACCCGGCTGAGGAGCCACTTGTAGGGGCGGAAGTCGAGCGTGAGATACTGGCAGTTCTCCCAGCCCCACCACAGGTCCTCCTCGAACTCATAGCGCACGCCGTCGGCGCTCCAGACGGTCCAGCGGTAGCGCGGCTGCCAGACGCCATTGACCACCCCGCCGCGTCCGGGGTTGCCATCCCACGCCGTGCCGATCCAATCCGCCTGGATGCGCAGCGCGGCGTCGCTGGTCGGACGCCAGACCCAATGGCTGGGATTGCCCGGGTCCGGGTTGGCGACGCGCGGTTCGGAGCGCACCAGGTCGTAGGCGCGCCCGTTGAGGGTCAGCGCGTAGTAGTCGACCCAACTGGCGGTGGCGGGGTTGATGACGACGCGGTTGAGCGCAATGGCGCCGCCGGGATCGAGGGTCCACCCTTTGCCGACCCAACCCGCCTGCTGTTTTTCGCGCATGCCGCTGGCGCCGTCGGCGGCGGCGCTGTCGTACTGCAGCGTGAGCGGCGGGCGCATGCCGCCGGCGCTGGCCGGAACGTCGAGCGGGTAGGCGTAGGTCGCCGAGCCGATGAAGGCGCTCACCTGCCACCCCTGGAGCGACGGCAGGTAGGCTTTGGAGGGCGAACTGCCGTCGCCCAGGGTGAAGGCGCTGAAATGGTCGAGCGTGGTGCGCGCGGTGCGGTTGGCGGCATCGATGACCGTCGGCAGCGCGCGCCAGGCGCCCGGGTGGACCCGCCCGACAGCGTCGGTCACGACGGCGGTGTCGTCGAACCACAGGATGGTCAGGTCATCAGGCGCGAGGCCCAGGACGCGCAGTTGCTCCGGCGTCCAGCGCACGGTCAGGGTGAGCGGCGCGGTGAACTGATGGACCTCCTTGCCCTGAGCGTCGACGGCATCGAGGGCGAAGGGCGGCAGACTGCGCGGCGGCAGCGGCGGCGGGGGCGCCTCGCCGGACTGGCGCTCTGCCAGCGCAGGGAAGGGGAGCGGCAGGCGACGGTGCTGCACGGTCAGCGGACGATGGATGCTGGCGGGGTCGAAATCGACGGTTACGGCGCTATCGGCGCTGCGCAGGGCGGCGCGCTGCCCGGGCGCGACGGCGTGGGACACGGGGGTGCGGTCGGCGGGGACGAGGATGGCGCCGCCGCTGGTGGTGACCGGCAACGGCAGGTCGCGCGCCTGCGCTTCCGGCAGGAGCAGGAGCGCTGCACCGGGGAGCATGCGCGTCACGCGCAGTTCGGTCGTGAGAACCACGCGGGTCTGGGGCGGCAGCGACGGCGTCGTCCAGGTCAGCACGGTCGCGGGCGCGCCACTGCCAGCGGGCGCCGCCGGTGGTAGGGGCAAGGCGGCGCCTTGCCCGGCGTCGGCATCCGGCGCGGGCGCGGCATCGGGCGGACCGGACGCATCCGGCGCGGGCGCGGCATCGGGCGGCGCTGGCGCCGGCGATCCCGCGGGCGCCGTGGACGACACGATGACCGACGGCGCCGGAACGATCGGCGCTGCCGGGTCCCAGGGGCGGAGCGCGGTCACGCCGTCGGGGAGCGGCAGCGTCAGGCGCAGATCATCAGCGGGAACCTCGGCGTCATTGGTGAGCGTCAGGGTGACGACGACCGTCGCGCTGGCCGGGATGACCGGCGGGTCGGCGGCGAGGGTCAGGGTCAGTGCAGGGAGCGGCGGATCGGTGGGCGGTGCAGGAATCGGCGCCGGGTCGGGCGGCGTCAGCGCGTCATACGCGGGGGGGGGGGGTAAACGGCGCAATCGGCGCACCAACGCCATCCGGCAGCGTCGATCGTAGGGGCAAGGCGCTGCCTTGCCCCGTCCCGCCGTGCCCCACGCCGCCGTGCACGGCGGCAGGCGGGAAGCCGTTGCCGAGCACGGCAACGAGAGCCAGCGTCAGCACCGGACGGAACAGGCGCAGACGGATCATAACCACACCTCTCGCGCGGTGACGGTCACTGTGCTGGTGCGTACACGACGCTGGCGCTGTCAGGATGCGCTGTCCCATACGCTGCGAGGACGCCGCGCTCAGGTGACCATCGCCTTTTCGCCTGAAGAGACAATGACACAAAGACAAGGCGATGATACGCCGGTGACACCGTGGTTGTCAAGACCGGGTATCGATGCATGTCTTGCGCAGATGCCGGGAATGCAATGTGCAACGTCATGGCGGGCGCATCGCTGGCGCGTCCCAGCCTGCGCATCTGCAACCTGCCCACGTGCAACGTTCACCGTGCAACGCCCGCCCGCAACCTGCCCACGTGCAACATGCAACGCCTCGCGTCTTGCGCCTACGGCTGCACCACCGCCACCTCGAAATGCATGCCGTCGAGCCGGGGGAAATGCCCGCCCCAGTAGAACCCGAAATGCCGGGCAATCGCAGCAAGTTCACGCACCGATCCGTGCTGCCCGACCAGCGCGGGGACAGCGTTCAGCCCGTTGAGGTTGGTCGCGGGGTCGTAGTTGATGTCGAACGCTGTACCGAATGCATGATTGCTCAGGCTGTTGGCGGTATCGTCCTTGCGCCCGCGAATGAAACGCGGGCTGTACGACCCATTCCAGATGATGACGCGATCGAGCAACCCTGCCTCTTCCCATGCCTTCCACAGCCGCAGCAACTGGTTGACCGCCAGGCGATGCCAGCGGATCGCGCCGTTGGCAGGCGCGCCGCGAATGGTACGCCCGATAAGCTGCGGTATCTGGACGGTCACGATATTCTCCTGCTCCCACGACCCCAGAATGCGGATGCCGTCCCGGTCGCGGCTCGGATCGGGCGTGAACTCATAGGCGCCGAAGAGCGCCTGGCGCTGCGCTGCTGTCACAAGCGGCTTGAAATCGGGCGGCGGGGGCCAGTTCGGGCTGCTGCGGTCGCCAGGTGGCATCGGGAAGCCGCCAACCGGCATCGTCACCGTGCGGGTCACGGCAGGTTCGACGACCGGCGGCGGCGTGGATGGCTTTGGTTGCCACTGTTCGACCTGCGGCGGCCGCGCCAGTTGGCTCTGGCGTTTGATCGGTCCATTGCCGATACGGTAGAGCGTATCGAGCGCGAAGACCTGGATGGCAAGCATCGTTCCCTGGAACGTCTTCTGGCAGACATCGGTCAACGGCGCGCCGATGCGAGCGCCAACCGCCGCCTGACAGAAGGGAGATGACGGGTCATACGGTACGCCGCTCGCTTTGTAGGTTTCAGCCCAGAGATGCTGGTGCAGCGGGCCGGCCGGCGTTTCGCTCAACCGGCGCACATCGTTCCAGTTGGTCTTCGTTTCGGGGTTGGCGACGGGGGTGTACAGCGTATCGCCGCAGAAGACCTGCATCGAATACTGTTGCCCTTCGACCGTGATGCGGTAACTGCCGCTCAGCGGCGGACCCAGTTGCTGTTCCGCCGCCAGGCGATGGAAGGCCCATCCCGGATTGAACTGCGTGTTACCGTTCTTCGATTTGCTCACAGCGATACCTGCTGTGAATCCTGATTTCAGCAGTTCGAAGGCAAGCGTTCCGGGCGCCGGAAAGTTGCCGGCGATCAGGGCGCTGAGGGATTGCACCTCAGCCCATTTTTCTCCTTCGTTGAACACTGTGTCGCGCGCAAAATGCTGGTAGTTGTACTGGCGTCCGTTGACCGTCAGCCAGGCGGATCGCGGTGAACTTGGAGCGATTGGCGCGCCAAAGCCATGCTTTGCGGCATGCAGGTGAAACGCAGCGCCGGCATTGAAACCGCCAGCCTGCCCTGCGGCTTCGTTCTGCAGGAACAGCCAGAGTGCTCGCTGTTGATCTGGCGTATCATCGAGCGCCAGCAACCCGAGCAGCGCCGATGGCGGCGCTTCCGGCATCGGCGGCAACCTGAAGGGGGTAAGCGTTCCATAGGCGGCGCCGGCCCGCGGCGGCGACCAGGAGAGCAGCGCGGCTTCAGCCAGTAGATCGTAACAACGCTGAATATCCAGCGTCAGGGTGCGCAGCGCAATCACCTGCTCTGGCGGGCGCTCTGCGCGCGGCGCGCCCTCGATGGCGATGCCGATGCTGATCCGATCGATGTTGCGTATGCGCTCCATTTTTGCCAGACCGCTGTGGCGCGCCGCGCGCGCTTCGTCAACCAGTTGCGTGATCGTTCCATCGGCAGCGACGTGGTAGTGAGGTGCGCGGGTATTGGCGCGCGCCGTATACCGCGCGATCGCCTGTTCGGCAGGAAGCGGCGTATTGTGGAAGACGATCATCGTCACTGCGGCGCCGCGCCGCGACTCACTGGCGGAAGATGGCGCCATGCGCTGCTGAATGACCGGTTGTTCGCTCATTGGGGTGCCCGTCGCTCTACCTGTGCTCGCATCATCGGTCAATTGTACCATGGCATTCCACCGGTAATCTTCGTGTGGAGACGGCGCAATGCAACGGCTCTACGGCGCAATGCAACGGCTCTACCTGTCACCTTCCACCTTCACCCTTCAACCGACACCTTCCACCGCGCATTGACCCCGGCGCCCCATACATCGCTCCATTGCGGCGCTGCCGGGGGCTGCCAGAGATCGACGATGTCGTTCGCGGTCAGGAGTTGCCCAAATGTGGTTGGAATGAAAGTCACACGGCGCAGGCGCCGGCTGGGGATGACCATTGGCAGGCGCAGCAACGGACCCAGGGAGAAGCGGTAGTAGCGCAGAGCAGCGCGTGGATGCCGCGGCTCGTCGGGAATCAGTTCGTAGCGGTATGCCAGATCGACGGCGCGCACCGCCGCCAGGTAGCGCACTGCCCAGCGTTCGGCGTCGAATGCCGCCGTCTGGTAGAACGCCAGATACCCGGCAGCGAGCGGTACACGCGCCCGCCCAACCGGTATACGGTACCATCCTTCGCCGCGCACCCGTTCGAGATCCGCCGGGCGCGTCACCACGCACACCAGTACTGGCGCAGCAGCCGGGATGTCATCCAGCGACAAATCGTTTGAGCGATCATGAAGCATCTCAACCTACTCTCCGTTAAGAACAGGTCTCAGATTTTCCTGACAGACGTCCCGCTTCGCGTAACGTTCGGTCTCAGCCCTGCCTCCAATGGCATCTTCTCCAGCGCTCGGCCTCCATAGCGCACACGGATGCGCAAAGGCGCAGCGGAGCGCAGTCGCGCAGTCATGCATATTCAGGAACCATCGCGTTCCTGCCAGACTGCACTCGCGCAGATGTGACGGTTTGTGAGCACGTCATCCGGTATCGCCCGGTCGAGCCCGCGCAGGCGGGTTTCGCAGCAGGAGCCCGCGGCTTCAGCCGCCGGGCGGACGAGCGAATAGCGGAATAATTTTTCAAAAACCATCAGCCGCCGGGCGCCCAGACGGATAGCGGAATATGTATTCAAAGTCCACAACACCCGCGCTGAACGCACGAAGCCCCCCTGACGCGGGAATGGGTCGGGGCAGGCATTCACTCCTCACTGCCCACTGCCCACTCCCCGCTCCGCACTCCCTGCTCACCCTACCCGTGTTGCGCACTCCGGCGCGTAGCGGCGCAGATCGTCGCGCAACCGCCGCAGCGCCAGGTCGCCTGCCTTGGCTTCGAGCATGACATCGAACGGCGGCAGCCCGCGCGCCGCCGACAGAAATGCCGCGAACTCGAATGGGTTGATAAAGTCGCTGTGCTGCCCGGGGCGCGGCGCCAGCACCTGCGGCGCACCTCGCGCCATCGGCTTGAGGTGCGCCTCGGTGCGCGGCGTGCTGAAGTGCACTTCTGGACGCACGCCGCGCGCCCACGTCGCCAGCGCGAGACCCAACCCCTCGCTCAGACCGATGCGCTCCGGGTTGTGCAACTGAAAATGCAGCACATCGAATACGACCGGAACGCCGGTGAACTGGTGAAGACGCAGCGCGGCGAATAACCCGAAGCGATCGCCATCGTGCTCGACCGCCACACGCTGCTGCGCTGCCAGCGACAACCGCTCGAAACGCATGGCGAATCGTTCGATGGCAGCCGCGCCGTCGCGTCCCTCACCGCCGATGTGGAGCGTGATAACGCTCTCTCGACCGGCGCCGAGCGCATCGAGCAGCAGCGCCAGCGACTCGATGTGCGCCAGTGCACGTGCTGCAGCGCCATCGTCGGCAACGCCGGGCGCGATGCCTGGTGATGGGTGCAGACTGAGCCGGATTGCCGTAGTGCGCAGAAGGGAGCGAACATCATCGACGATGGCGGCAGAGTCGTCGATCTGATCCGCTGCAGACTTGCCAGCGCCTTCTGGCGCCAGAAGATCGTCGGGCAGCCGGAAGAAATGAATACCCTGCGCCTGCAGGTAACGCAG
This sequence comes from Roseiflexus sp., assembly GCF_057785375.1. NCBI lineage: Bacteria > Bacillati > Chloroflexota > Chloroflexia > Chloroflexales > Roseiflexaceae > Roseiflexus > Roseiflexus sp. The sequence continues at coordinate 7,176 of NZ_JBYNRX010000033.1, read as the reverse complement.
CGCCTCGATGATCCAGAGCAGACGCATGCTCAGGTGCACGCCTGCAACGGATTGATGCACGCCCGCCTGAAAGAGCCGGTCACATCCGAGGATTTTGCTGACACCCAGTACAATCATCGCCGCACCCTTACACGTTTCCGTCTATTATATCCGTTTTCGTGTGAATGTCAAGCGCCTTGACGCCAGATTGTCACGCTGGTATACTCCCCGTTACGATGAGGAATACGGGGTGCAACTATGGGTGAGACGCAGGGTCTGGTGCGGGTGCGGTTTGCGCCAAGTCCCACCGGTTATCTCCATATTGGCGGGGTGCGCACGGCGCTGTTCAACTGGCTGTTTGCACGCCACTACGGCGGGCAGTTCATTCTGCGCATCGAGGATACCGACGAAAAGCGCTATGTGCCCGGCTCCGCCGATGACCTGATGGCGTCGCTGCGCTGGGTGGGCATTGAGTGGGACGAAGGTCCTGATATTGGCGGTCCGTATGCGCCGTATGTGCAGTCGCAGCGCTACGAGGCGGGGATCTATCGCCCATTCATCGAGCAGTTGCTCGAGAGCGGGCATGCCTATCTGTCGTTCACGACCGAAGAGGAACTTGATCGCATGCGCGCGGAGGCGCTGGCGCGCGGCGTCAAAGCCTTCCGCTTCCGCGGTCCTGAGCGCGACTGGTCGCTCGACCGGCAACGCGAGATGGCGGCGACCGGTCGCCCCTATACGGTGCGCCTGAAAACGCCGACCGAGGGCGTGACGGTGTTTCGCGATCTGGTGCGTGGCGGTGAGCGTATCGAGTTCAATAATGAGGAACTGTACGATATTGTGCTGGTGAAGTCGAGCGGCATGCCGGTCTATCACCTGGCGCACCTGGTCGATGATCACCTGATGCGCATCACGCACGTGCTGCGCAGTGATGAGTGGGTGGCGAGTACGCCGTACCACGTGCTGCTCTACCAGGCATTTGGCTGGGACCCGCCGGCCTTCGCGCACCTGCCGCCGATCCTGCGCCAGGATGGGCGCGGCAAACTCTCGAAGCGCACCGATGATGTGGCAGCCAATCGCTTCTGGGAGCGCGGCTACCTTCCCGATGCCATGTTCAACTACCTGGCGCTCCAGGGGTGGAGTTATGACGGATATACCGAGATCATGTCGCGTGAGGAGTTGATCGAACGCTTCACCCTCGAGCGGGTGCAACCGTCGCCGGCGCGCTGGAACCCCGAAAAACTGCTCGATATGAATGGCATTTACATCCGCCGCCTGACGACGGAGCAGCTTGCCGATGCGATTGTGCCATTTCTGGCGCGCGCTGGTCTGATCGGCGATCCGCCGACTGCTGAGGAGCGCGCGTATCTGTTGCAGTTGACGCCGCTGATCCACGAGCGCCTGAAAGAACTGGGAGAGGCGCCGGAGTTGCTGGAGTTCTTCTTCCGCGAGGTGACGTACAGCGACCCGCTGGCGCTTATCCAGAAGAAGATGGATGCGCCAACAACGGTAGTCGCGCTCCAGGCGGCGCACACCCGGCTGGCGGCGCTCGAGCCGTGGGTGCATGATCGCCTCGAAACGGAGTTGCGCGCGCTGTGCGAGAAGTTGGGGTTGAAGCCGGGACAGTTGTTCGGCGCCATTCGCGTCGCGGTAACAGGGCGAACGGTTGCGCCGCCGCTCTTCGATACGCTGGTGGCGCTTGGCAAGCCGCGAACGCTGCATCGCCTGGTTGCTGCGGCAGCGATATTGGCGGCGCACGCCGAGACGAATGTTCAGTCGTGAAAGTGCGTCTGAAAGTCGGTGCGCTGTTCGTTCAGCGCCTGTTCGAGTTGCGCCCGGTTGATGAGCCCCATCTCGTAGGCGATCTGTCCGAATGGCAGCGTCACGCCGCTCGACTGCATGTCCTGCTGGCGTCTGGCAACGCGCGCAACCTGTTCGGGCGTGAGAATGCCGCGCCGGATGAAATACTCGCCCAACCGTGGGACGCTCTGCGTCTGTGTTCCGGCGCGGCGCCAAGCGCGCGCTCTTCCAGCGCCTCGTATGAGATCCGGTACGTTGTGCCGCCGAGCGTCAACTGGTCGCCAGGGTTGAGGCGGCTTTGCCCGCTCACCGGTGTGCCGTTGAGCGATATTCCGCCTGGCGCCAGCGGAACGATAAACCAGCGATCGAAGATCTGGCGCACCTCGGCATGACGCGCGCTCAAGTGGCGATCATTGAGCGACACGTCGCATTGCGGCCCGCTGCCGATGGTGCTGACACGCTCGCTGACCGTGTAGCGCCTGCCGATCTGAGCGCCGGTGATGGCAGTAAGGACGAGCGCTTTGACCATCGTTTTCTCCTTGCGATCACTGAACCGGGCGCAGCAAAAGAGGCGCCGGCGGATGTCTGTATGCTGTGCGCTGTCAATGACCGTCGTGGCTGAATCGCGAGGTGAAGATGGCGGTGCATCGGTGATGCGCCCATAATATGCAGATATATCACGCTCGTTAAGCGTTGTCAAGAAGCGTTGGTTAACGATCTTTTCATTTGTCGCAATAGTGCTATACTTGAAAGGGCGAGATCGCTATGCAGGTTCGATGCAGGCGCTCTTCGGGCGTTTCGATACGAACTTACAGGTGACAGGTATGACAGCAGGCGAGCCGCTTCAATGCGTGCGCATTTACCTGAATGAGCGTGACAGCGCCGAAGGTCAACCGCTCTACCTGACTGTTCTCGACCGGTTGCGGCGTGAGGGCGCATCAGGCGCCACAGCATTGCGTGGCATTGCCGGTTTTGGCGCCGGTCATCGTCTGCGCACCGCCGGAATCGCTGATTTCAGTCAGCAGACGCCGATCATCATCGAGTGGCTGGATCGCGCCGAGCGCGTGGCGCGCGTGCTGCCCGCCCTCGATGAACTGCTTGGCGAGGCGCTGATCACGATCGAGGACATCAGAGCGTATCGTGCGGCGCTGCGTTCGAGCGGTCCGTTCGGTAGTCGTTCGGTCGCTGATGTTGCGCGCGGTGACATCACGACTGTTGCGCCGGACATGTCGCTGGCTGCCGCCTTCGACCGGCTCGCGCGCTCGCGTCAGCCATTGCTGGCGGTTGTTGACAACCAGCGACTGGCCGGCGTCATTGCGCCGGAAGATGCGGATCGTTTCGGCGTGATGCCGCTCGAGGCGCTGGCGGAGCTCGATGATGCCGAGCGTTCTGCGGCGCTGGCGCGCCTTGCAGCGCGCCCCGTGCGTGACGCCATGCGCGAGCCGCGCACGATCTATATCGAATCCCCGCTTGCCCACACTGTCAATCTGCTTGTCGAATGGGGGCTTGATGCGCTTCCGGTGACCGACAACGAAGGACGCCTGGCAGGGGTCTTCGGGATCGAACAGGCGCTGCATGCAGCGCTCGATGGGGACCGCTCCTCGCTCCATGTGCGACACGCCGAGCCGCCGCCGCCGGTCAGCCTGATTATGCAAATGCTGGTCCCCACAGCCTCCGCCAGCGCCGATGCCGCCGCCGTCCTGCTTCAGTTGATCCAGTCCGCAACGCGGACGGTGGTGTTGGTGAACGGCTTCTACCCGACCGGCGCGATTTCTGTTCCCGAAGCCACGCGGCGTGTGCGTGAACCGTTGCGTTCGGCCTGGATCGCAGCGCTTTTGGGTGATCGGTCGCCGCTCGCCGCGCTTGCCGCTGCGTCGGCAAGCGGAATGAACGCTGAGGATTTGTCTGCCGCGCCAGCGGTGATCTCTTCGCATGCCAGCGAGTACGATGCCATTCGCGCATTGCTCGAGGGAGAGAAGCAGCACCTGGTGGTGGTCGATAGCGAAGGGCGGCTGGCGGGCATGGTCACACGGCGCGGTCTGTTGCGCGCCCTGGCGCAGGAGGGGTAAAGGCTCCCGGTTCTCAGTTCTCAGTTCTCGGTTCTCAGTTCTCGGTTCTCGGTTCTCAGTTCTCGGTTCTCAGTTCTCGGTTCTCAGTTCTCTCGTCACGCCCGCCGGTTGAGCACAAACTCTCCAATTTCAACCAGAGCGCGGCGTGATGGTGTTGCGGCAAACAGCGCCAGTTGCTCGTTCGCCTGTTCGATCAACCGGCGCGCTTCGTCCATGGCGCGGTCGGCGCCGCCGCTGGCGATGACCGCCGCCACGATTTGCGGCACACGCGCCGGTTCCGGGCGTTGCCCGTTCGCAATGGCGCGCAGCAGCGGGTGGCGACTCTGTGCCACGGCGTACATCAGCGGCAGCGTCAGCGTCCCCTCGCGCAGGTCGTTGCCGGCGGGCTTGCCGAGCGCTGTCTCGTCGCCGGTGTAATCGAGCACATCATCAACGATCTGGAATGCCAGCCCCAGGTCGTAGCCAAAGCGACCCAGCGCCTCGATCTGCGCATCGTCGCCGCCGGCCACGGCAATCCCCGCCTTGCACGCCGCCTCGAACAGCACGGCGGTCTTGCAGCCGATCTTGCGGTAGTACTGTTCTACAGCAATCGCCAGCGGCTCAATCTGCGTCACCGGGTTCAGTTCCCCTTCGACCATGGTTTGCGCCGCCGACGTGTAAAATGCAATGATGCGCGGATCAGGCTCGGCAGCCAGTTCGTTCGCCGCCAGCGCAAAGAGATAATCGCCCAGCAGCAACGCCACGTCGGCGTTCCAGCGTGTGTGGACCGTGACACGCCCGCGCCGATGCCCCGCATGATCGACCAGATCATCGTGGATCAGCGATGCGGCATGTAACAGTTCAATTGCAATCGCCGGATGCAGCGCGCGGCCCGGATCATAGACCCCCAGCCGTGCGCAGAGCAGCACAAGCGCAGCGCGCAATCGCTTGCCGCCGGCGGCGACGGTGTAGGCGCCAGCAGCCGCCAGCAAGGGGGAGCGTGAGGCGGTGCGCGCCAGCATCTGGCGCTCAACACCCGCCATGTCGTTAAGCAGATCGGCGCGGCGAAGGATGTCTTCCAACCCGGTCGGCATCGTGCGCGTCGTCGCAGTCGGCTCGTTCAGCCGCTGCTCAGGCACGCCGAGGTGCAAAGGGGAATGTGCCATTACGCGCACCTTTCTATGCGGCACTTGCGATTGTGAAATACGGAACAATTATAGCGCCTGGGATATGGATATGTCAATCTCAACATCGCACAGTTTTTGTCTGTTATTGCACACCTTTTGCATAGTATTATACCATGTTCGACGTTCCTGCGGCGTACCGCCGTGCGCGTGGGCGCGCCAGCGGCGCGCCCCTACCTTCCACCTTCCCGGGCATCGGGCGGCATCGCCGGGTGTGTCGGCGCGCCCCTACCTTCCTTCCCCCATACAACCTGTGGCGCGCCAGCGGCGCGTGGGCGCGCCAGCGGCGCGCCCCTACCTTCCACCTTCCCACCTTCAACCTTCAACCCCTACAGCGCCTTCTGGTTTTCGCGCGCGACTTCGAGCCGACCGAGATGGCACGCCTCACTGAGACTCACGAGGTAGGGCAGGTCGTCGCCGTACTCGATGACGCTGATACTGGCGTTCGTCACCCAGATGCGGTTGATCCGGTCCATGTTCATTCCGAGCGCATCGGCGACCAGGATTTTGACCACGACATCATGGGTTGAGACCAGCACGGTGCGATCATTATACTCACGGAGTAACCATTCCTTGAAATCAAGCACGCGTTTCAGCACGTTGCTGAAACTTTCCCCTCCCGGCATCTGTGCACGCGTTGGGTGCTGGCGCCATTCGCGCAACCCGTCGCTGTAGCGCTCGATGACTTCCTCTACCAGCAGACCCTGCCACTCGCCGTGATGAATCTCGAGCAGCGCTGGCGTGGTCTGCAATGGCGCGTGAGGATGGTGGCGCGCAACGGCTTCTGCGGTGCGCGCTGCGCGTTGCAGCGGACTGGTGAAGAGGGCGTCGAGCGGTTCGTGGCGCAGGCGTTCTGCGAGCGCTTCCGCCTGGCGCAGGCCAAGTTCGGAAAGCGGCGCGTCCATCTGTCCCTGGTAGCGACCTTCGCGATTCCACACGCTCTCGCCGTGGCGGATAATGATCAGGCGCATGGGATATCTCCTGTCAACTGCTCCGGCGCTGTTCTACCGTTCAGGGTAATCTTGCGCTATGATACAAACGTCAGGCATTATACCAGTTTCGCTCTTCGGCATTCTCGCTGCATATGAAACTCGAACGTCGACCATCGATTGAAACGACGGCGCAGACGTTGCTGGGACGATTGCGCGCAGCGCTCGATGACGCTGAAGGTGTTGCGGTCAGCGCCAGGGTGTCCGCCGACGATGCGATATCGTTTTTGCGCGCCTGCGATCTGATCGAGCAGTGCATCAACGAGGCAGGCTCAGACGCCGATATTCGCGCTGAGACGAACCGCGCCGATTTTGTGCGGGAACGCTTGCGGACGCATGCCGACGCGATCGTTCGCGCCATCCGACGCGCGGATCGCGCCGGCGAAGTCGCAGAGAGTCGCGCCTGGGCGTGTGCACTGGCGCTTGCGGCGGATCGGCGCGCTCGTCGTATCCGCCGGATGGCAATCACGGGGATCGGCGCTGCGGCGCTGATTGCGGCGCTGGCGTTGCTGCCGGTGATGGTTCCTGCGAAACCGGCGCCTGCTATTGGGTCGATCAGCCGCTTGCTTGCGAACGAGGGCGCTGCCGCAGCGCTCGATCTGGCACGCGCCGAGTATGAACGCTTCCCCGACGATCCCGAAGCGGCGCTCTGGCGTGGCGTTCTCGAACTGCGCGCCGGCGATCCGGCATCGGCGCAGGAACTGTTCGAGCAGGCGCGACAACAGTCCGCCAGTGAGATCGGTTTTCTGTTCGAGCGCGGCACGCTGTTGATCCAGGTCGGGTTGTTCGATGCTGCCGAGTCTGACGCCGCTGATCTCATTGCGCGCGCTGATGCGCAGGCGGAGGGATACCTGCTGCTCGGCAGCGTTCGTGAGGCGCGCGGCGATCGCGCCGGCGCCATTGCCGCCTTCCAGCAGGCGGCGGATCTCGCCGCTGCTGCCGATAAGCCGCACCTCGAGGTCATCGCCAAAACGCGCCTGGGCATGATCTTACAGTCGCTGCCGGTGGCGCCAACGCCCGATCAGTAGGCGTGACAACGCTGGGCGGGTAAAGGCGTTTGGGTGGACGAAGGCATGCGGGTAGGCGAAGGCATGCGGGTAGGCGAAGGCATGCGGGTAGGCGAAGGCATGCGGGTAGGCGAAGGCATGCGGGTAGGCGAAGGCATGCGGGTAGGCGAAG
>NZ_JBYNRX010000032.1:0-19484 GCF_057785375.1 Roseiflexus sp. | reverse complement strand
GCTTCTTGCAAAAGGTACAGACGGGCTACCTGATGGGTTGTTGTCCATGTCAAACTATACCATACACCTGCGTATGCTGTAAAGCGTTTTTAGCGCATTTTTGACAGGAGGCGAGAGGCGAGAGGCGAGAGGCAAGAGGCGGAAACCGACGGTCAAGAATCAGCGGTTAGGGGTTAGGATAACCTTCCCACCCTTCAACCTGCGCCCCTCTCGCTTCGTGCCCCTTGCCGCTGGCCTCGCTTCAACCTCCTGCCACCGCCGCGCTGATCGCTTCCGAATGGCGCAGCAGCCAGCCATTGTCGGCGGTGCGCGCGCCGAGGATTGCCCAGGCGACGCCACTCCCCGGCGCTGCCCACGCCAGACACCCCGATGCGCCGGTGTGCCCGAATGAGTCGGCGCCAACACCCCTGGGAAGCCAGTGCGGTTCCTTTTCGCCACGCACTTCCGGTCCCAATCCCCACGGGCAGGGGTTCCAGCGCAACGGCTCGATAAACCCGCCGGGCAGGTCATCCGTCTGGTTGGCAACCGCCGCAGCGCGCAGCGGCGGGCTCAGGAAGCCCGGCGGATGCCCGCAAAACGCGCGCACCAGCGCCAGGGCGCCTGCGGCAGTCGTCGCCAACCCGGCCCACGGCAGCGCCAGCGACCGCCAGAACGGCGAATTGAACGGCTCGAGCGGCGTTGCGCGGTGGCGACTGCGCACATCGGCGATGCGCGCCGGCGCGCGCGGCGGTTCCACTCCCAGATACCCTTCGATGCCGAGCGGTGTCAACACCAGATCGCGCAGTACGTCGCTGAAGCGCGCGCCGGTGCGCGCTTCCACCGCCAGCGCCAGCAAGCCATACCCGATGTTGCTGTAGAGCACCTCGCTCCCCGGCGGGTGATGCAGTTTTGCCTGCAGACACGCCTGCGCCAGAGTTTCCCAGGTCAACCCCGGTTCATACGGCGCCTCACTGGCGTTCAGGTCGATGGCGAATCCAGCCGTGTGACAGAGCAACCGGCGAATGGTCACGCCGGGGTGCGGCTCAACCCGCTGGACGTAGCGATCCACGGGGTCGTCCAGGTCGATCAATCCGCGATCCACCAGGCGCAGCACTGTAAGCGCTGTCGCCAGCTTCGTGATCGAAGCGACCGGGAAGAGATCGTCGGGAACAAGCGGGCGTCCCTCAGCGTCCGTTCCAACTGCGAATACCTCCGGTTGCTGGCGGTCCATCGCCACAGCGACGACGACGCCAGGGATGCGACCGGACGCAACCAGCGTTTCGGCGGCGGTGCGCGCTGCGGTGAGACGAGAAACAAGGTGCATACGTTATGCGTGATCCCCGGGTTCGGCGCGATCGTCGAGCAGCGCGCGCCGCAGCACTTTGCCGATGAACGAACGCGGCAGCGCGTCGCGAAACTCGACGACCGACGGAACCTTATGCGCGCTGAGGCGCTCGCGGAGAAACCCGATGATTTCGTCGCGAGTGGCGCGTTCCCCCTGGCGGAGGACAACGAATGCGCGCAGATCGGGATGCCCCCCGGTGTGGTGCGTGCCGGCGACGGCTGCTTCGAGCACTTTGGGGTGCTGGTAGAGCACTTCTTCGATGTCGCGCGGATAGATGTTGTACGGACCGGCAATAATGACATCTTTCTTGCGCTCGATGATCTGAAAGAAGCCGTCGGCGTCCATGCGCGCCATGTCGCCGGTGCGCAGCCAGCCATCCGGCGTGAAAGCGTCTGCGGTATCCTCCGGGCGATTCCAGTACCCCTGCATGAGCTGCGGTCCGCGCACCAGCAGTTCGCCGATGCGTCCTGGCGGCAGATCAGCGCCGGTTGCCGTATCGACGATCTTCGCTTCGGTCGATGGCAGTGGAATGCCAATCGTCGCGTGGCGCTCGTGCGTGGCGCCGAGCGGATTGGCGTGCGTTACCGGACCGGCTTCGGTCAACCCATATCCTTCGACGAGACGGGCGCGGGTGACGCGCTCGAACCCTTCCTGCACTTCGATGGGCAACGGCGCAGCCCCGCTGATGCAGGCGCGCAGCGACACCAGCCCGTATTGCCGCGCTTCCTTGATTTCCGCAATTGCGGCATACATCGGCGGCACGCCAGGGAAGATCGTCGCACGCTCGCGGCGGATGGCGTGCAGCACATTGCCGGTCTCGAAGGTGGGCAGCAGGATCATTGCCGCTGCAATCGCAACTGAAAAGTTCATACAGGCGGTCAGGCCGTAGGCGTGTGAAAACGGCAGCACGCAGATCACCCGTTCCACGCCGTGGCGTGCAGTGGGGAGCCATGCCGCCACCTGCAGCGCATTGGCGACCAGGCTGCGATGCGTATGGACAACTCCCTTGGCCTCGCCAGTCGTGCCGCCGGTGTACAGAATCGCCGCCGGTTCGCCGGGATGTATCTGAGGAAGGGGGACAACCGGATCGTCTGCCAGCAGACGCGCCATCCAAAGCGCGCGGCGCGCCTCATCGTCGGGAACGCGGTGCCCCTCGCGTTCCTGGCGCAACAGGGTGAATAAACGTCGCTGCCCAGGCGGAAGGAATTCCTTCAGGTTCGTGTAGATGACGCGCTGGACGCCAGCGCGCTCGCGGACTGCCGTAACCAGCGGGTAAAATATGCTCAAGGCAATCAGCGTTGTTACGCCTGCATCGGTCAACTGGCGCACGAGCCCTCCCGCCTCGAAGATCGGATTGGTCAGCGCCACGATCGCGCCCGCACGCCACGCGCCGTAGCAGGCAATGACCGCCTGCGGGATGTTCGGCAACACCAGTGCGACGCGCTCGCCGAGTTGAACGCCGGATTTCAGCAGTGCGCCGGCAAAACGCGTCGCCAGACGATCGAGGGTGGCATAGTCCACCTCGCGCCCGTAGAACAGCATGGCTGGCGCAGCCGGATACGCGCGCGCCGCTGCAGTCAGCAGGTCGGGCAGTGCGCTTTCCGGTACAGTGATCCCGGCAGGGACGCCGGGATCATAGAAAGCGAGCCAGGGATGGTCGGGCATACGTCGCGTGTTCACCCCTCCGCTGCGGTGGACGACACGAGCGAATCAAGCACTGCCAGTGCGCGGTCGAGATCCGCGTCGCGCAGCAGCAGATGGTCGCGGCTGAAACCGGAAACCGCCACAATCGGCACCGACTCCGCCGCCAGCGCGTTGCTGATGAGGGCAAGAAAACCGGTCAGGTCAGGCGGCAGATCGACGTCGAAACTGACGACACGATACGGACGTTCGACGCGGGCGCGTGGGAATGCCGGGCTGATGTTGCGCCAGTCGTTTTCGGGCAAAATGAACGTGATGGTGTCGGGAGCGACGAACAATTGCCACAGACGGGCGTGCAGACCGCCGAGCAGGCGTATGACCACCGCCGACTCGCGCGGATCGATCCCTGCCAGCACGTACCGTTCCGGCAATACCGACCAGCGCAAATGTCGCAGGATGTCAGGCAGGCGTGGATCGTGCATTGGAATCACAGAAGACCCTCCTCCCTGAGAATATCGTCACCTTCAACTTCACCGCGCCAGCTGCGCCGGACGCCAATAAAATGCTCGATAGCTCGGTTGACTGCTTGCGGACGTTCGAGTTGCGGCAGATGCCGGGCATACCGGATGATTTCCAGGCGCGATCCTGGCATAAGCCGGTGCATGCGTTGCAGCACTGGCGGCGGCACGATGAAATCGAACTGCCCGCCGATGATGAGCGCCGGCGTGGTAATCTGCGGCAGCAGATTCCAGCCGCGCCAGGGAAAGAGCGTTCCCGCCAGCACACGCTTGATGACGAACAACGGCGCATGCAGTTTGGGCGCGAGCACCGGGCGCAATCGTTCGAGCGCGGTGAGCGGGATCGGTAACTTCAGCACCGTTTCGAGCACTGGATGCAAATGGATCTCCGGCGCCGTCGCCAGGAGCGCCAGTCGCGCGACGCGCTGCGGTTGCGCGGCAGTGAATGTCAGCGCGATTGGACCGCCAAACGAGTGCGCCATCAGAATAAACGGCTCGCGGATTTGCAGGCGGTCGATCAGTTGGGTGAAATCCCACAAGAACTCTTCCAGCGTATAAGCGGAACGGGGGGCTTCGGACTGACCGTGCCCGCGAAGGTCGAAAGCGACGACGCGATAGTCGCGGACGAAGCGGGTCAGTTGCGGCAACCACTGTTCCGCACACCCGCCTGCACCGTGGATGAACACCATCGTTCCCTGCGCGTGAGTGGCGGGTGCGGCATCGATCACGCTCAGACGCACAGGCGCACTTCCGGCGACGGTGACGGTTGTGCGCGTCAGTTCCATCAGGCAAGAAACTCCAGTAATATGCGCAGAAACGCATCCGGTTGTTCGTCCATTGGGTGGTGCAGCGCACCGCGCAGCAGGACGAATCGCGCGCCAGGAATCGCAGACGCAACCCGTTGCGATAGGGCGGCTGGCACGACTGCATCGAGATTGCCGTTAATGACGAGGGTCGGAACATGCACCTGATCCAGGCGGTCCTCGAGTGAATTGGCGAACAACCCGTTGAGTAGACGATGCAACCCTTCGGGATCATGGTGCGCGGCAAACGCGGCGCGACGCAGTCCCGGCAGAACGCGCTCCATGCTGGCGATTGGATGCCAGTGGCGCGATAGCGCCTCTAATCCCTGATAGAAGATCAACGACGCACGCAATGCCGCCCACCCATAGCCATCCTGGAGATACAACCGCGTGTAGGGCGGCATTGCGGTTCCCAGCGCTGCGGGCGCCACCAGTGCCAGACGTTCCGCCAGATGGGGGTGGGTCAGCGTCAACTCCAGCGCCACATTGCCCCCCATCGAGTGCCCGACCAGCGCGACCCGATCGAGTCGCTGCGCTGTACAGAATGCGGCTACCCGCTGAGCAATGTGCTGCATACGTTCTGCGCCGTCGAGCGGCGAGCCGCCATGTCCCGGAAGATCGAGCGCGAAGATGCGGGCGCGTGCCGAGAGCGCTGCGATCGTGGCGCGCCAGATCTCTTTCGTGTCGCCCCATCCGTGCAGCAGCACGATGGCTCGCTCACCAGCGCCGGCAGCGCTATAGCGCAGACGACTCACGTCACAAAATGCTTCAATTGGCGAAATGGCTGGTGCGTCAATCATCGGGATTGGCGGCGCTGTTCTCAGTAGCATGATACCATACTCTGGGGGGTTAGGGGGTGTGAGAACCGAGAACTGATAGAGCATCAACTAGCTGGTGCACACTACTTGCCGGTGTTGACCGTCTAGCGGCTGACGTTGGCTGAGCCTGTCGAAGCCAACGTCAGCCGCTCCACGTCCTTGATTGTCCAGGTTTTGGTTGATCGCTCTATGAGAACCGGGGAGCGGAGGCGAAGGGTAAGGTCGCTTGTACACGCTGCCGTTTTCTTGCTCTCGCCTTCGTGCCTTTGTGTGATCGAAACGTTCACGTCCCCTGTTTGATGTTCCCTTACCAACGAGCGACGCGGGGAGAAGCATATGCCTCTCGACCCGCGTCTCGCGCCCCCCACGCCATTTCTCATAGAGCGGTCAACGAGATGCTGTACACTACCGGTGTTGACCGTCTAGCGGCTGACGTTGGCTGAGCCTGTCGAAGCCAACGTCAGCCGCTCCATGTCCTTGAGTGTCCAGGTTAGGGTTAGACTTCCCATATCCCGCCGCGCGCCCCTCGCCCCTTGCCTCGTGCTTTGCTTCACCTTCATCACGTTCAACTAACGCCTTCTCCTATGCAAACGCCATGCGATCCACAACCATTGCCACGAAGAGGAGCGCCAGGTAGAGCAGTGAATACTTGTAGAGCGCCCAGGCGGTCGTCGTTGTTCCATCGCGGCGAAGTTTCAGTGCGTAGTGCAGGAACACCCCGCCGAAGATTACCGCCATCAGCAGGTAGAACCACCCCAGCATCCCCAGCAGCGGCGGCAGCGCGGTAAGCGCCAGCATATAGATGGTGTAGAGCACGATCTGCCGGCGCGTCTCGACATCGCCTTCCACCACCGGCAGCATCGGCACCCCGGCGCGCGCATAATCCTTCTCGCGGATGATCGCCAGCGCCCAGAAGTGCGGCGGCGTCCAGAAGAACACGATCAGCCAGAGGAGCAGCGCCTCTGGCGCCAGCGAACCGGTCACTGCCGCCCAGCCAACGAGCGGCGGGAATGCGCCCGCACCGCCGCCGATGACAATGTTGTGCTTCGAGGTGCGCTTCAGCCAGATCGTGTAAATGAAGACGTAGTAGAGAAATCCTGCCAGCGCCAGCAGCGCCGCCAGCAAGTTGACGAAGATCGCCAGGATAGCGAATGCAATCACACCGAGCGCAATGCCGAGCGCCAGCGCGTGCCATGCCGGAATGCGTCCGCTCGGAATCGGGCGCCGGCTGGTGCGCCCCATGTTGATGTCGATGTCTTTATCCAGGTAACAGTTGATGGAATGCGAACCCGACGCCATCAACCAACCGCCGATCGTGGTCCAGAGCACCAGCGCCAATTCTGGAATACCGGCTGGCGTAATGTACATGCTGGTGATCGTCGTCAGAATGAGCAACGAGATAACCCCTGGCTTGGTCAGGCTGATATAGTCCTTCAGCAGCGACGGTTTGCCTTCCAGCAGCGCCGTATCGGTCATGCCAGGGCGTGCGACCGTTGCGGACGATGGCGACTTCGCTGTAGCCGCTGCAGGAAATGGACGGCGCAGCGCCAGCGTCGCCAGCACGACCAGCGCCCCCCACGCCGTGGCGCTCAACCCCAGGTGCGTCAGGCGCGCAACAGACACCGGCAGCGACTCGCCGGCCTGCGCCAGGAGCACCTGCACCAGACCGACGATGTTTTGCGCCAGCATCAACCCCAGCGCCCACGCAACGGCGATGTGCAACGCGCGTTCGTGCCTGATACGCCAGGTTTGAACTGCCAGGGCTGCAATCAGAATTGTTGCACCGCCAGCCAACCCGCGGTGCGCCAGCGCAAGCCAGGCGCTATTGCCAGCCCCATCGCATCCCGGCCACGTCTGGCATGCCCACAGCGTGCCTGCACTCGTGTTGAGCGCGCCGGCGACCAATGCCAGGTACAGCACGCCGATAGCGGCGAACGCCAGGGTCAGATAAGCGCGGCGGGCGGCAGCCGCGCGCCCGCCAAGACGCACCGGCGCTGCGCTGGTGCGCATACCGGTGTACAGGGCAAGCGCCAACCCCAATGCCGCAGTTGCGATGCTGCTCACCGCAGCGCCGGTTGCATCGCTTGCAACGCTGCCTGCCAGAACGGCGCCATACGCGACAAGCGCCAGGACAATGAACACCCAGGATGATCGGACCAGCGGGAGAGCAAGAATTCGCGCGTTCTCACGGCGCATGTGGACCTCCTGAAGCCGGGGTGACCGGAAGAACCAGGGATGTGCCTGTGCAGATTCCCTTGGGGCGTCTATCGGTCCGAGTCTATCACATGGAATAATTTGTGTCAAACTTCACAAAGAAAAGAATGGTTCACCTACGGTTGTGAGTCGTTCACTTTACCCGACGTAGCGCGGTCCCGCCTGAAAGCGCCGAACCGTTTCTTCGATCAGGCGCACGGCTGCGTCGCGGCGCGCTGCTGTCCCCGCCGTCACCTCCCAGCGTGCCAGCCCCTTTTCGCTCTGCGAGGCGCGCTGTGCCACCTGTGTCCATTCCTTCGTCAGCGGCGTATCGGCGTCGATGATGAAGGGCAGCCCGTCACGCAGCAATGTCGCGTCCATATCGACGCCATTCGCCATATGGCGTATCGCCTTCCAGCCGCTGCGCACAAAGGCTTCTTCGACGGCTGCCAGCGCCGCAGCACGCAGGTCGTCGTTCGGGAAGTGGTACCCCCATTCGCGCTCGCGGAACGTCGAATGTTGCAGATCGATCAGGTCGCGGTAGAGCGACGGATCCTCCTGCCAGGCGCGCGCTGTCAGGAGCGCAAAGAAGAGCGTATTTTCAGTTGGAAAGACCATCCCCTCGTGGCGGATGGTCAGGTAGTAGTGTGACGACTCCTCGACTGCGGCGATGAATCCGGCAGCGGCATATTTTCCTAACGTTTGCTTGATCTGTGAATGGCCATTGCGGATACTGTGCACCCCGAATCCCTGCCGCGCGATGCGCATGATCGCCAGCGGATTGGCTTTGAGATCGACATACAGGTTGGGATGGGAAATGTCGGGAAAAATGGCGCGCAGCCGCGGCGCCAGTGCGACGAGGTTGAACGCCGGGCTGAGTTGCCGTCCATCGGGCGCAACGATGTCGAGACGGTCGCCGTCGCCGTCGAAGAACATGCCGAAGTCGAACCCGCCCTGGCGCAACAGTTCCAGCGATGGTGCAATCGACGCATGCACCGCCGGATTGGGCGCTCCCGCCGGAAAATGACCATCCGGCGCCAGATGACGCGGCTCGACCTCCGCCCCTGCGGCAGTGAACGCCAGCAGCATCTCCTGCCCTGCCGCTCCGGAGAGGAAATCCTGCACGATCCGCAACCCCGAAAGCGCGCCTGGTCCGACGCCAGCCAGGCGCATGGCGTCGTGCACATAATCATCGAGATAATCGACCAGGCGCAATCTGCCGCCACGCAGCGGCTCAGGGCGCACACCGCGTTCGTACAATTCGCGCAGCGCCTGCAACCCGCCGCCAGGACCGCATCCATCTGCGATCGGTTGCACGCCGGGCGCGACAATCTTTTGCCCGGTGTCGCTCCCGGGGTTGTGTGATGCGCCGTACATAATCCCCGCTGCATCCGGATGGCGCATGCAGGTATAGTAGAACAGGCAGGCGGAACTGACCTGGGGCGCTGCCAGGACCTCAAACCCCAGGTCGCGGAAGATGCGGATGCCCTGTTCGAGATACCGGGCGCCAGAAAGACGTGCATCGCGGCAGAGCACGACTTTCCTGGCGCCCAGGTGCTCGCGGAAATAGAACGCCTCGGCATACGCCAACCGCTCGGAGAGATCGAGGGTCAACTGTGATGCTGGCGTGCGAATATCGTAGGCTTTGAACATGCTCAGATTGAGATGGGACACGACGACACTCCTTGTTTGCGCACTGAGCACTCAGCGGGGCGCGCAGTCGCCCCCGGCGATTGTAGAAGATGCCACGAGGCGCGTCAATACATATCCGCCGACGATTCCCGCAGCGATTGGCGTTGGCGGAGCCGGTGGAAGCCGATGCTGGTGAGAGCGGCTGGCGTTGGCGGAGCCGGTCGAAGCCAACGCCGGTGAGAGCGGTTGGCGTTGGCGGAGCCGGTGGAAGCCGATGCTGGTGAGAGCGGCTGGCGTTGGCGGAGCCGGTCGAAGCCAACGCTGGTCACGAGATGGTCTCATATCCGGTTGATCTTCCTGATGAGATACCGGTGCTTGTGATACAATGTTGCGTAAAATCATCAACGTCAATGATGCGCAAGCCGCGCACGGGTTCAGCGCGCATCATCGAGCAGCGCGTGATGTGCGTTGTCTCCCGACCGCCCCCCATTGCCACGTTCGCACTCGCAATCCCCTCGTAGTGAATGCAGGCGCTGAGGCGCCGCAGCGCCTTTTGGCATGGAGATAGACGTCTCGTTCTTATCCGACTCACAAATCCATTTGTGGAGGAGGCTCGCATGATCAATGCGTTCAAGCGCTGGTTGAGATCGCTGCCGTATACCGACCTCACCACGTACCGCCAGGCGTCTCTGCTTCAGGGGATGCTGCTCGGCGTTGCCATACTTGCCTTCTTCGGTATGTTTGTGCCGTTCCTGGCGCTGGCGCCTGTTCCGGGGATATTATTCGTTGTGGGCAGTATCCTGGCGAGTGTGCCGGTTCAGGTGGCAGGCATCGTGTTCGTGCGGCGCGGTCGCCTTGCGACGGCGCTTGTGCTTGGCTGCCTTGGGCTGCTGCTGGTGACCGGCGCCGTATTGCTCGCCACCGGCGTCCACAGCAGCGGCGCCTTGATGCTGGCGTTCGCCCTGCCGATTGCGCTTGCCGGGCTGATGGGAACCGGACGGTTGGTGATCGTCGTGATTGTCTTCAGCAGCAGCCTCGTTGCGATGACGATTGTGCTCGAAATCCTGCATATTCCGTTTGTCGGCATTGCCGCATCGCGCGCAGGGAACTTCGGCGATCTGGGAGGATTTATTGTGAACGCCGCCGTTCTGGGTCTCTTTACCACTCTTTTTGGGCAGACGCTGCGCACGACATTGCAGGAAGCGCAGGAGCGCAGCCGGCGCCTGGAGGAGTTTCAGGCGACGCTAGAAGTGAAGATTGCCGAACGCACGGCGGAGGTGCAGGCAGCGCTGGCGGAAGTGCGAGACCGCGCTGCGGCTCAGGAGCGCCTGCTGGAAGAGAATCGTCAACAACGCGCAATCATTCAGGGATTGAGCGTACCGGTGCTGCCGGTCAGCGCCGATACCCTGATCATTCCGCTGGTGGGCGCGCTCGATAGCGAGCGCCTGAGCGTGCTGCAGGATCGGGCGCTCCACGCGCTCGAACGCTCGACGGCGCAGCGACTCATTCTCGACATCAGCGGCATTCCGCTGGTGGATCAACAGGTTGCCCAGGGGCTGCTCGACGTTGTAAAGCAGACGCGGTTGCTCGGCGCTGAGACGGTGCTGGTCGGCATTCGCCCGGAAGTGGCGCAGACGCTCGTCGGGATTGGCGTCGATCTCCGAAAGATGCGCACCTATCGAGACCTTGAGGCGGCGCTGCGCCATCAGCGTCACGTTCGACAGATACCCCTGGCGTAATGGCGACGAGCGTCCGCCCTGCTTTCAACCCTTGCCGTCGTTCACTAACGACGTCACTTTCCCGATGAGACGCTCGAAGTCGACCGGCTTTGCAATGTAATCGACGCACCCTGCGTCAAAGGCGCGCTGGATTTCATGCGGTGTCACATGGCCTGTGACCGCAAGCACTGGAATGTGGCGCAACTCATCGATCGCCTTGAGCCGGGTTGTTGCTTCCCATCCGTCCAGCACCGGCATCGACAGATCCATCAGAATAATGTCAGGGTGATGCGCCTGAGCCAGTTCGATGGCTTCCTGCCCGTTTGCGGCGCTCACCGTTCGATGTCCGACAAGTTCCAGCATCCGACACAGAATGTCACGATTTTCGAGAAAATCGTCCGCAACCAGAATGGTAGCCATGCAGTCCTCCACACTACGCGCTGAGGGTCGTGGTCGTAGGCAATGACGGCGCCGTAGTGGCATGATCCACGTCGTGGTGAATAGCGCCTCGCATCCTTTGGGCAAAATCGAGACGGACATCAGCCGTATGAGCGGCGCTGATGACGGTTGGCAGACACACCGTAAAGACCGATCCTTTGCCGAGTTCGCTCGTTACCGAGATATCTCCGCCGAGCAGACGGCACAACTGCTGACTGAGCGCCAGCCCGAGACCGGCGCCGCCGTATTTTGCCGATGCGTTGTTCTGATGCACCTGAGTGAACGGCTGAAACAGGCGCTTCATCTGTTCCGGCGCAATGCCAATGCCGGTGTCGGC
This sequence comes from Roseiflexus sp., assembly GCF_057785375.1. Taxonomy (NCBI): domain Bacteria; kingdom Bacillati; phylum Chloroflexota; class Chloroflexia; order Chloroflexales; family Roseiflexaceae; genus Roseiflexus; species Roseiflexus sp. The sequence goes on along the minus strand of NZ_JBYNRX010000032.1, from coordinate 8,062 downwards.
GACGCTAAACCGTACCCTATCGCCATCAGCTCTGTGGTCATGCTCGATGGTCAGCGTAATGGTCCCTTTGTCGGTAAACTTGACCGCATTGCTCAACAGATTGAAGAGAATCTGGCGCACTTTACCCGCGTCGGACTGCATGGTCGCAACGTCGGGCTTGCATATCAGGGTCAGGGTATTGTTGCGATTGCGCGCCAGCGGCTCGATGATCCCGATCACCTCATGCGCCACGGCACTGACGCTGAACGTATCGATCTCGACATTCATCCTGCCCTGCTCGATTTTCGAGAAGTCCAGAATGTTGCTGATGATGGTGAGCAGATGCTTACCCGCCGAGCGAATACGTTCCAGATCGGAAAGCATTTCAGTTTTTCCTCTCATTTGCGCTTCCAGGTATAACAACTGCACATATCCCAGGATGGCGTTCAGCGGTGTCCGCAGTTCGTGGCTCATCGTCGCCAGGAACATGCTTTTGGCGTGACTGGCTGCTTCCGCCGCCGCCTGCGCGCGATGCGCCGCTTCCTCTGCTTGCCTGCGCTGCACCAGGTCTTCCATCAGCCGGCGTTGTGTCTCCAGGCTCGCCGAAAGTTCGGCGTTGCGCTCTTCGAGCAGCAGACGCTGCTGGCGCAGGCTGGTGACCATCAGATTGAAATTATTCGCCAGCAGCACCAATTCATCGCTGCCGCGCAGCGACACCCGCTGGTTCAGGTCGCCGCCCGAAACGGCGACGGTTGCATCGCGCAGTGTGCGAATGCGCCGCGCAATATTGCCGGAGAGCGTCAGACCGATCACCGCAGAGACGAACACCGTCAGAATGGTCTCGCTCACAATCACAAAGCGCGAGGTTGAATATGCCGTCTCGACGCTCGCACGCGCCGCCTCGGCGCGCGCCTGGCTCTGGGTTCTGATCTTCTGAATGTTCGTCTGCAAACTGCCATAGAGCGGCGACAATCGACCAAACGACGGATGCACATTCCCGGTATTGCTGTTGCGGTTCGCCGGCAAAAACTGGGTGTGGGTCAGAAACACATAGCGCTGCCAGTCTTGCTGCGTTTGTTCAAAGATCTGGAGTTCGGTCTGATCCGGCTGATAACTGGCGCTATACTCGCTAAAGATGCCGTCCATGCGCGTTTCGAGGTCGAGCAATTCCTTTTCGATGCGCTGTTTATCGGCGGGAGCAGTATTGAGGATGTACTCCATCTGCCGGTTGCGGTAGTTCAGCAGCACGTCGTTCATCGCATTGACCAGATCGATCGAGAGGATCGTCTGATTGACGACGAAATCCGCCTTCTGGTTCATAATGCTCATCTGGTGCAGTGCGAAACTGCCCAGCACCAGCATCAGAATCAGGTCAACGCCAAGCGCCGCCAGCAACTTCGCCCGGATCGAGAGTCTCATTGTCCCTCCAAGACGAGCAACTTTTCGATTGATACGCCTACCGGAACCGGCTTGTCGAAGATCGAACCGGTCACTCGCCGATCGACACGCTGTTGCACCAGTTCATAGGCGCGCTGCGGCAATGGGATGTAACGCGCATCACGCGCCAGTTGCCCGGCATTGGCCAGGTAGAACTCGACAAAAGTCCGCACGTCCGGCCGATCGAGCCGGTCGGCGCGCACATAGATGAAGAGGGGGCGCGAGAGCGGCGTGTATGTGCCATCGGTAATCGTCTCGGTTGAGGGAACCACGCATCCCTGCCCTGCATCCACCGCCACGACGTTTACTTTGTCGGTATATTCCTGGTAATACGCGAACCCGACGTATGCAAGACCATCTCTCTCTTCAATAACACGCTGCATGAGCACGTAATCGTCTTCGCTGCCAATGTAGTCAGTGCGACTGGCATCCTCCTTGCCGACGATTGCAGCGGTGAAATAGTCGTGTGTACCGGAGTCAATTCCCGGCGCGTACAGTTTGAATGGCTGATCGGGCCAGTCGGAGCGTATCTGCCGCCACGTGGTGATAACCCCTTCAGACTCGGGCGTCCACATCTGTTTCAATTCATCGACGGTCACGCACTGCGCCCACGTATTTTCGCGGTTGACGATAACCGAAATGCCGTCGAAGGCAATCGGTATTTCGACAAACTTGATCTTATTCGCGCGGCAGATCTCGCTCTCGTCCGGTTTGATCGGTCGCGAGGCGTCGGAGATGTCGGTAATGCCCGTACAGAACTTCTTGAACCCGCCGCCTGTACCGCTGACGCCAAGTTGAATGGTCACATTCGGCGCCAGTGCTGCAAATTGCTGCATGGCGAGTTCCGTGATCGGGTACACCGTGCTGGAGCCATCGATCACAATGTCGCCACTGAGATCGGGAAGCGTCGTCGGCTCTGGAACCGGCGTCGCCGTTGGTTGAGCCGCAGCGACCTGCGGGGTGGCAGTTGGCACAGAAGTCGGAAGAGGAGACGGTGAAATCTCTGGATTCGGTGAGGCAGTGCCAGCGCATGCTGAGAGAAACAGGGCGATCACAACCATCCCACTGCGATGCAGCCTGCTGAACACAGTTCCCTCCTGCCACGCGGGTACAGTCGTACCCCGGTTCTGGCAACGCGGTATGCACAAATAGAATCCTGTACATGAACGTGTGAGTATACAGTGCTTGTGTGCAGCATCGCACAACCGTCTGACAAAGGCAGTCATCCTACTGTGTCGAAGTATATCAGATCAATATTAATACTCTGTATCGCTGGTATTAAGAAATAGTTTAATACGTGCGAATAGTACGATGCCTCAGCGCACACCATCTTGCAGATACAGCGCCACATTCGCCAGCGCATACACGACTGCAATGCCCAGCGCATCCCAGGCGACGAACAGCCGTTTGCTATCGCTGCGATAGGTCAGCCCCACAATCGCAATTGCGGTCATGATCATTGCCGCCAGTACGGCAATGATATGTGAGGTCTCAATCGCCGCCAGCAGCGGACCCGGCGTATAGAACAGATCATCGAGCGCCAGGATGCCGATATTGAACAGGTTGCTGCCGAAGATATTGCCGACCGCCATATCGATCGCGCCAATCCGCAGCGCCGCAATCGAGACGACCACTTCGGGCAGCGATGTCGAAAGGGCGACGAAGATGGTTCCGAAGAAGGTTTGCCCCAGGCCCGTTGTCTCCGCCAGGGTTTCAGCCAGCCCGGGAAGATAGAGCGCCGCGCCGACGATGAGGATAGTGTTGAGGGTAAACAAGCCATAGACGCGCGCCGCCGACGGATGGCTCGCCTCGGTTTCCGTGGCCATCTCGGCGACGAATTCCGCCACAATGCGCCGTTGCTCATATGTGAAAATTGTGCGCATCGCCAGCAGGTAAATCACGATGAAGAGCACGCTCGACACGCTCATCCAACCGATGACCGGGAGCATCTCTCCTAAAACGATGCTCAAACTGACCAGTCCGAGCAGAATGACCCCGAAGGATGCCGACAGCACCTGCCCCTGATGCACCCGCGCCGAGATCGGCGATGGACCGTGCAGCGCATCGAGCATGGCGATGATCAGCAGATTGAACATACAACTGCCGGCAATATCGCCCATGGCAATATTCGGCACGCGAAAGATGGCAACCGAACTGAACCCGGTGATCAATTCCGGCAGCGACGTCACCGATGCCAGCAGCACCACGCCAATCCACGTGCGTCCCAGACCGGTCATGTCTGCGATGACATCGCCGTAGCGCGAGAGTTGCGTGCCGGCAACCAGGATCACAGCGGCGCACACGATGAAGAGCAGCCACGTCAGCAGCATAGATGTTCCTTCGAGGTGCAACGTGCGCGTTTGGACATTCCAGGCGCAAGATGCCGCCATTGTACCAGGAGTCCCAGGTAGCGCCGTTGCATTGCAACGGCGCCGCTGCATCACACGTTCCACGCTGACGGTGGGGACGTGGAACAGAGGCAGGTAGGGGCGCGCCACCGGCGCGCCGGTGCGGGTGAAACGCGGGGAACGGAGGGAGGGAGGGGCGCGCCACCGGCGCGCCGGTGCGGGATGATCGACTACTTCACGATAACCGGCAGGTACACGGCGCCAAGCGGCGCATAGTACGCCACCCGCACCCCACACAGACTCAGCAAAGGCGAATCAGGCGTGTCCAGATCCTTGCGCCATTCGGCCAGATAGTTGTAGTTCTGGTTGTCAATGGTCGTCGGGTTGTTTTCTGTGCTGTTGGTTTGCCGGTAATCACTCGTATTGGGCGGGCTTTTGGCGGACAGCGTATATCCGCCGTTGCCCTTTCCATCGTTCAAAATGAAATAGGCTGTGCTGGTGGTTGTCGTGATCACCGAATCATATGTATAGAGGGTGATCGATACAACCTGCGATCCTTGCGGCAAATGCACCGGTGCGGAGAACGGAACGCCCTGGGACATCTGGTTCACACACCCGGTCACCTGGCGCGCAAAAGGACCAGATCCGCCTGGCGTAAACGTATTGCCGCTGATAAAGTAGTAACTCAGCGTGGAACTCAGGGCTGCCGGGCTGGTCGTCGATTGAACGTCTGACACATACGGCGGCAGAGGCGCCTGCATGCCAGGCGCTACCATGTGGGGCGCTGGCGCGATGGCCTGCCCTTTTGCTCACCGGCCGCATACGCGAGAGCTGAGACTGCCACCAGTACTGCCGCAACAGCGAAGATAACGGTCAGCGTGATGGGGTTGCGCGTGTTCATAGTCTTCCCTTCCTTTGCGATGGCGGTGTTCTGTCAGAACACCGCCGACTTTTTGTGCAGGAGAAATCGATCGCTCGAAGATTGAGGTCGTCCCCCATACTGGACCACGAAATCGTACAGCGATGCGACAGATCGGTCAAGCCGCGCGGTTCTGGCGGGTACAGGCATGATTTGTCAAGAAACGACGCTGCGGCCGCCGGCGATTGAAATCGCTCTCGAAGGACCTGCGGCCGACCGTTCGCCTGCGCGGAGGGGAGCGGCGGCGGAATGGCTGTGACTGGCGCCAGTGCACGGCGCCCCGCCGCCCCGGAGGATCGAGCGTGCGGGCGAGACGCCTGCGCCCGCAGAGCGGCGCGCTGAGCGACGCTTCGGCGGGCGCAGCGCGCCGCGGACAAGCGCCTCGTCCCTCGTCCCTCATCACTGGCATGCGCAATGCCTGCGTCTCCAGGGCAGTGTGCACCGTTTCAGCGGGTCGCACAAAAACATGAGATAGTATGCCAATTGAAGTTGAAACAACAAAAACATGAGACAAAAACACACAAAAAGTCAGAAATATCATACACGATAGCATAACCGCCAGTGCGCCGAGATGCTCTGAAAATGAGCGCCGCCGTGATCTGAGTAGAAGATGAGCACTGCGTGATAGACGAATGAGGCGGCGACATGGTAAAAACGCGGTTGTACATCGTGCGCACGATCATTGTTACGCTATTCGCGGTACACGTTCAGGAGGAGTTTTGACTCTATGCCTCACATTCATCTGGTGGATAGCGACAGCACATCGCTGAGCATCACTGCCGCCCTGCTCGAGCGCGCACACTACCATACCAGTTCTTCGAGCGGCGGGCGCAATGCGTTGCGCGCTGTGTTCGGCAGTATGCCCGATATGGTGATACTCGAGGCAGAACTGAACGATTACGACGGGTTCGAGGTGTTGCGCCGCATCCGGCGCAGCCTGGATACGCCGGTCGTTTTCTACAGTCAACGCGCACGCGCCGAAGACCGCATCATGGGGCTGCGCCTCGGCGCCGATGATTATATCGCCAAGTACACCCCCGCGCCGGAATTCATCGCGCGCGTCGGCGCGGTGCTCCGCCGCTGCCAGCAGGCGCGCCGTCCACCGCTCGAGCGACTGAGTTGCGGCGAGTGGGTTCTCGATCCAGCCGGGCAGATCTGTGTGACCTCCGACCGTCCGGCGGTCGAATTGACGCCACGCGAAGTGCATCTGCTGTCGTTCCTGATGAAACGCAGCGGTCAGGTCTGTACGACGAGCCAGATCATTCAGCATATCTGGGGCTATACTACCCGGCAGTCGCGCAGCATCGTCGCTACCTCAGTCTGGCGATTGCGCGCCAAACTCGAACGCGATGCCGATCAACCTCGCCACATCCTGACGGTGCGGAATATCGGGTATACCTTCGTGCCGTAACGGGAACCACGTCTACTCCACCATACCCAAGCCCGGCGATCTGGTTCGCAATTCGTCTGACGCTTGCCCCCCCTTCTCCCCTGGTGGGAGAAGGGGGAATTAGGCGTCCTGATGGCGCACACGAGCGACTCATCATAGGGTGCGCCAGCAAATGGACCCTTCTGGGCAGGAGAGCATTCCTGCGACAGGCTTACCCCTTCGTGTCCCTTCGCGTCCTTCGTGGATGATACGCGGCGCCGAAGCGCATGTTGCGCACCTATATGCCCTCGATTTGCACGCTGCGCAGGGAAACGGTATCATACGGGCGCTAAGAAACGTGTAAGTCTGGATGCCGCTCTGCCAGGACTGGTGCGCCCTGTGGTGAACTGCACCCTGGACGGCATACCCCTGGACATTCTGGACGCGAAAGCCAACGCCATGATTGCCGAGCACGAAATTACTGCCAGCGTTCCGTTCGCCGGTTCCGACATTCCCAGCGATGCCGTGATCAATTCGTGCGTTCATTGCGGGTTGTGTCTGCCTGCCTGCCCGACGTACCGCGAAACCGGGCTTGAGCAGTTCTCGCCGCGCGGTCGTATTTATCTGATGAAAGCCGTCGCCGATGGACGCATCGGGATGGAGAGCGAGGTCTTTCAGGAGCAGATGAGCGCCTGCCTCAACTGCCGCGCCTGCGAAGCTGTCTGTCCCAGTGGTGTGTTGTACGGCCAGATCCTGGAGGCGTCGCGCACGCAGATCGAACAGGCAAAGGCTGATGGACGCCTCCCGCCGCATCCCTGGCTGGCGCGTCTTCTGCGCTTCGGCGCGTTTGGCTTCCTCTTCCGCAATCCAAAACTGTTCCGCCTCTTCTCGCGCCTGATGTGGCTCTATCAGAAGAGCGGCGTACAGGCGTTGGCCCGTCGCAGCGGTGCGCTCCGCGCCCTGAAACTCGATGAGACCGATGCGCTCCTGCCGCCGATCTGTGACCGGTTTGCCGTTCCTGAGGGGCAAGTCCTCCCGGCGGAAGGCAAAGAACGTTTCACCGTGGCGCTGCTCACCGGCTGCATCATGGCCACGGCGTTCGCCGATGTCCACGAGGCGACCATTCGTGTGTTGCGCAAGAATGGCTGCACGGTTATCCTTCCGCCGGATCAGGGGTGCTGCGGTGCGCTCCACGCTCACGGCGGCGACCTGCCTGGCGCGCGTGACCTGGCGCGCCAGAATATTGCTGCATTCGAGGGGTTGGGAGTCGATGCGATTATCGTCAATGCCGCCGGGTGCGGCTCGACGCTCAAGGAATACGGGCATCTGCTCCACGACGATCCGCAGTGGAAGGATCGCGCTGGTCGCTTTTCCGCAAAAGTAAAGGATGTGACCGAGTTTCTGGCGGCGCTCGACCTGAATACCGCCGCCATGCGCCCGCTGAACCTGACGGTGACGTATCAGGAGCCATGTCATCTGGCGCATGCGCAACGCATCAGCGTCCAACCGCGTCAACTGCTGCGCGCCATTCCTGGCGTCACCCTGCGGGAAATGCAGGAGTCGTCGCTCTGCTGCGGCTCAGCCGGCATCTACAATGTGACGCAACCTGACATGGCGGCCTGCCTCGGCGAACGCAAACTGAACCACGCGGAAGCCACCGGCGCAGAGGTCATCGTCACCGCGAACCCTGGCTGTCACCTGCAACTCGAAAGCGGGTTGCGGCGTCGCGGCTCGAAGATGCAGGTGCGCCATGTCGTCGAAATATTGGATGAGGCGTATGGGCGGTGACAGGCGAGCGGGATGAGGCGCGAGGCGAGAGGCTTGAAGCAAGGGGCGAGCGGAAATAAGCCTCGAAAGAGGCGTCGAGTATTGCGGGGAGGTTGCAGGTGCGAGGGCAGGAAGGCATTCCTGACTTTTGATACCTATCCTCATAGAACAGAAGCATTCACTAAAGGGAGGTTGCAGGTGCGAGGGCAGGAAGGCATTCCTGACTTTTGATACCTATCCTCA
>NZ_JBYNRX010000031.1:0-24649 GCF_057785375.1 Roseiflexus sp. | reverse complement strand
AGAGGCAAGAGGCGAGGGGTGAGAGGCAAGAGGCGAGGGGTGTTACCTGCGAACGTTGAACGTTGAACGCGGCAAGGTTGCACGTAGGGCTGGCGGTGCTATGCTCTCGGAAATGCATCGAGTGTGGTAAGACAACGTAGGAGCGCCTCCCTGTGAGCGCCCACAGCGACGCCCACTCCCATCTTGGGGGTAGAACGCTGGTACGTTGCCCGTTGCACGTTCGCATGCAAGACGGGCGCAGGTCGAAGGCGTTTCTCTCTGTGCTCTCTGTGGCTCTGTGGTGAATTCCACAGGTATGAAGGTTATAAGGTTGAAGGTGCGAAGATTGAACGCATGAACATCAAACAATCCTGGGAAACAGTCCTTCGTGCCGCTTCGCGTCCTTCGTGGATCATCCAGCGGACGAGGCAGGAGGCGAGAGGTGAGAGGTGAGAGGCGAGAGGCGGGAAGGTTGCAGGTGGCGGGTGAGAAGGTGGCACGTTGAACGTTGCGTGTTGCACGTGGGTAGGCAGGCGGGCAGGCGGAACTGTTGCACGTTGAACGTTGCGTGTTGCACGTGGGTAGGCAGGCGGACAGGCGAGCAGGCAGGCAGGTGAGCAGGTGCATGCACGAGCGTGGCTCTAACTCCTAATTCCTGACTTCCTAACCCCTCACCCGATTTCATTCTTTTTACTCAATACGACGTCGGATAGCAGGGTTGGCGCATTTCCTTCGCAAACGCCGTATCTTTTCTGCGCATTTCTGCATTGTTATTAACCAGGAAAGGATCTGCGAGGAGAACGCCTATGTCCCGCATTGTCTGCCTGTCGGATACGGTCTCGCTGGTGCGTCTGGCGCGCGAGGAAGTGACCGCTTGTGGTCATCTTCTGACCCCTCTCCCTGGTGCAAGGCTCAACGATGCGCTCCGTCGGGCAGTACGGCAGGCGGCGCCGGATGTGGTGCTGTTTGAACTGACCAATGCGCTCGACAACCCGCATATCTACTTCTTCCTGCGCTCCGATCAGGCAACGCGCCATATTCCGGTGATCCTCCTCTCGTCCCGCCCCGATCTCGAACTCCTCGCTGCTGCGCTCGGCGCCGATGGCTACCTTTCGCTCCCGCTGGATCGAGCAGCGTTGCGTGACACGTTGAGTGCGTATCTGGACATCCGGGTCCCGGCTTGCGCGCCACGCATCGACGTTCCTCGTTCAACCGTGCAGCGGTACGCTTCGTTGATGCAGCGGCCGCCGTTGATGGCGCAAGTGGCGGCTGGCGTGTCGATGGTGTAGAACAGGGAACACGGTACTCATCGCAGCGCTCGGATTACGTGCTCATTTACGCAGACGCACCTTACCGATCTCAATGATCGCAAGATGACCCGCACGATTTTGCCCAACTGTCTGCACAGCTCGCAGAACCTCGCGGTACGGTGATACACATCCTCTACAGTAATCCCATATTCCTCAGCGACCTGTGGACGGAGATGACCGTGCCCGCGCCCGCAGTCGGCGTCCACTGGGCGCGGGGCGTGGCGCAGGTGACGGTCATCGCCGGGGGTAGCGTCCACTGGGCGCGGGGCGTGGCGCAGGTGACGGTCATCGCCGGGGGTGGCGTCCGCTGGGCGCGGGGGGGGGGCGGAGATGACCGTCACCAAGCGGTGGCGGGCGGATGTGGCGGGAGCGGCTAAGCCCGCAGTCGGCGTACGCTGGGCGTAGGGGGCGGCGCAGGTGACGGTCATCGCCGGGGGTAGCGTCCGCTGGGCGCGATGGTGGGCGCAGGTGACGGTCATTGCCGGGGGTGGCGTCCGCTGCGCGCGGGGCGTGGCGCAGGTGACGGTCATCGCCGGGGGTGGCGTCCGCTGGGCGCTGGGGGTGGCGCAGGTGACGGTCATTGCCGGGGGTGGCGTCCGCTGCGCGCGGGGCGTGGCGCAGGTGACGGTCATCGCCGGGGGTGGCGTCCGCTGCGCGCGGGGCGTGGCGCAGGTGACGGTCATCGCCGGGGGTGGCGTCCGCTGCGCGCGATGGTGGGCGCAGGTGACGGTCATCGCCGGGGGTGGCGTCCGCTGGGCGCTGGGCGTGGCGCAGGTGACGGTCATCGCCGGGGGGCGAAGTTACGTTGTCGTCCTTTCTTTCATCAAGGCAACCGCTTCCAGGGCGTCGTCCTTGTTTCTTTCTAGCAGGATGCGCTTGAAGACCTCGAACAGGCTGATGGGTTTTTCGATGACAGGCGCAAAGAAGTTCGCATTCCTGCCATCAGTAAAATATTCCAGCCAACCGGAAGAATCAACCACGTTCATCCTCGATCTTCCTCTTCGCGCTCAGTGTCACTGCTCATGCCTCTGAGGAATCTGCGCGCGGTCTTGAGGTCCCGTACAGGCACGATTTCCAGACGGTTGCCGTACACGATGAAGCGCACCTTCTGTCCTGGTTTGACGTTCCATTTCTCGCGGATGGCGCGCGGGATGACCACCTGATACGTTGAGGAAATCGTTGCCGTATCCATAATCCTCGTCCTGCTGATCGAACAAAGAAATGTAAGACTATTCTACCCTGCTGCGGTTTCATATGAAGCACGATCCGCCCGTCTTCTCACCACAACCTTCACTCTTCGCCTCGCCACAGGCGTCTGTGTCCTGTTCTAACGCCTCTACGCCGGCGTACCCGCCGCCAGTTCGGGTGGCTCATCGGTTTCGGCGGCGGTTTCATACGGCAGCGCGGTTGACCCATCCGGTACGGGAGATGCGTTCTCCGCGCACTCATGGTTGCCTGGCGCAATCTCTTTCAACTGTTGCTGCACCAGGTCGTGCAGGGCTGCCAGCGTTGCTTCGGCAGCCGCCGGGTCGCTGCTCAACTGCTGGTGCACCGTATCGAGTTGCAGATTGATATATGCCAGGGTATGGTGCATCCCGTCGCGCATGTCCGCCAGTGCCTGTTCACGGCTCTGCAGTGTGTCCAGGCGCCGCAGCAGCGGCGTCACCCGTTCAATCTCGGAGTGAGCGGCGTGCAGGTCGCGCTCCAGGAGGGCGCGTTCCTCCCGCTCGTCGAAGAAGAGCCGGATGTACAGAAACAGCAGCGGCAGCCAGGCAATGACAGCCGTAAGACCCGCTGCACTTCCCCAGCGCTGTGTTGCCACGGCATCGTACAGCCCAATCGGTCCTGCCAGCGTCAGGAGCAAGATCGGAAACGGCAACCACCAGCGCCGGATCGGCGCTGCGGCTGCAACCTGACCCAGCATTGCCAGCAGCAGCAGGGCGAACCACCCGCTCGCCGGCGCCAGCGCCAGCACCAGAACATACTCAACAGCCAGGACAATCAAGAGGTCGCGGTAGGACGGAGGCCACTCGCCGCGCGCGTGACGCACCGGCGCCCAGAGCCAGCGGTGCGCGATCAGGAATGCCAGCGCCAGCAGAAGCATCCAGAGACCGCGCGCGTTCCAGAGACCGCCGCGCTGCGCCGCGTCGAACAACCCTGCGCCAATGGCGACCGTCAGAAACGCATCCCAAAAGATTGCGAAATGACGACGCCAGGATGAGTGATGAGTGACAGGTGATGAGTGCTGCGGTTCGGATAGCACACAGATACCCACGGATACAACGGATCAACACGGCTTGTGATTCTTGGGAAAATAATCCGGTATCGCCACGTCCAGCCCGCGCAGGCGGGCTTCGCTTCCCGTAGCCCGCGACTTCAGTCGCCGGGCTACAAGGCGGATAGCGGAATATTTAATCAAACTCCATCAGTCGCCGGGCTACAAGGCGGATAGCGGAATCATTATTCAAAGTCCATCAGCCGCCGGGCGGGGAGGCGGATAAATAATTATTCAAGGTCCATCATCCGCGTCAATCCGTCGCAATCCGTGCTCATCCGTGTCCCATTCCAGCAACCGGCGGGCGCCGCCGCCCGTATCCGGTCGCCTGCTCGAAAGCGTGCGCCAGTTGCAACACGCCGAAGTCATTGCGGTAGCGCCCGACCAGTTGCAATCCAACCGGCAATCCGTCGTTCGTGAACCCGGCGGGAACAGCAATGGCCGGCAGGCTGGTGATCGAGACGTAATAACACGACCGCATCCAGTCGATGTACGTTTCCATCGCAACACCGTTGATCTCCGTCACATACGGCTGCTCGATGGGGAAGGGCGGAACCTGGACGACCGGCAGCGCCAGGAACTCATACGTCTTCATGAATTGGCGCATCCGGTGGTAGAGCGCCGTGCGCAGCCGTTCGGCATGCCCGATCTGCGGTCCTGTCAGGGCGCGTCCTCGTTCAATCTCCCAAAGAATGGTCTCTTTGATCAGGTGACCATGAGTGTCGGCAAGTTCGCCGAATTTTTGTTCATATCCCCAGGCGCGCCATATCCTGAACGCTTCGTCGGCGCCGCTGAAATCCGGTTCGACATCTTCGACGATACAACCAATCGCTTCGAGCGCCGGACGCGCCTCTTCGAGCACGGCGGTTACCTGTGGATCGACAGGCAACCCGCCGGCGGTGCGGCTCCACGCCACCCGCACGCCGCGGAAGTCGCGTTCGAGCGGCTGCCGGAAGTGCGCCCCCGGTTTCTGGAGCGCAATCGGCGAGCAGGGGTGCGGTCCGGCAATCGCGCTGAGCATAAGCGCAGCATCCGCGACAGTACGCGCCATTGGACCGAGCACGCTGAGAGTTTGCCAGGCGGCGCGGTCTGAGCAGGACGGCACGCGCCCCGGCGATGGACGGAAGCCGACCACGTTGCAGAAACTGGCCGGGTTGCGCAGTGAACCGCCAGTGTCGCTGCCGTCGGCAATCGGGAGCATACCGCACGCCAGGGCAACGGCTGCGCCGCCGCTGCTGCCGCCGCAGGTCTTCGAGAGGTTGTAGGGGTTGCGGGTGGCGCCAAAGACCGGGTTGAACGTCTGGGAGCCGGCGCCGAACTCGGGGGTGTTGGTTTTGCCGATCATGATCGCGCCTGCCTTGCGCAGGCGGATTACGATCAGGTCATCGATGGCGGGAACGAAATCGGCATAGATCGGCGAGCCGAACGTGGTGCGCACCCCTTTCGTCTGCACCAGGTCCTTATGCGCCACCGGCAGCCCGTGGAGCGGACCGACATCATCGCGGTGATGCAATGCGGCATCGGCGGCGCGCGCCCGTTCGAGCGCCTGCTCCGGCAGCAGCGTGACGATCGCGTTGACATGCGGATTTGTGCGTTCGATCTGGCGCAGATGCGCTTCCATCACCTCGACGCACGACACCTCACGGCTACGGATACGCCATGCAAGTTCAACGGCGCTCAGAAAGTGGAGATCATACAGGTCAGTCATCATGATCGTGTGCCAGCCATCCCCGCCAGCAGGAAGATGACGAGTAAGAGAATACACAAGAATGCGATCAACGCCAGTTGAATATACCCCATAATGATCCCGGCTTTTGCGCGTCCGATCCTGCCGAGCCGCCCGTTCGACGCGGCAATCTCACGGCGCGCGCGGTGTCCTGCTACAATGGCAATGATCGAACAGATGACCGGCGCCATAAACCAGCCAAGAATGCCGAACACCAGACTGATGGTGGCTGCTGTGCTGATCGGCAGTGCGGATGTTTCGTAACCGCCTGGCGTATACGATGCCATCCCCGTGGGAGACATGGTATCGAACGATGGTGTGGGGGTTGGTGGGTCGATAACCGTATTGATGCGTTGTGTCGGCTTACCTGCGCTCGAAGCGCGGATCTGCATACCGCAGAACGGGCAGAACTGGACGTCCGATTCCTCGATCAGACCACCGCAGCTCGGACATTTCATGTTCGTCCCCCCAATTCGCGCACTTTGGCGGCAATATCGGGGGCAGTAACCAGCGCCTCGCCGACGAGCACGGCATCGGCGCCCCAGGAACGCACCAGTTCGACGTGTTCGGCGGTGAAGATTCCGCTTTCACTGACCAGCAGCGGACGGTTTTCCGCCGGCAGAAGCGTTGCAAGGCGGCGGGTCGTTTCCAGCGTCGTCGTAAAACTGTGCAGGTCACGATTGTTAACGCCGATGATGGTTGCGCCAGACGCCAGCGCGCGCCGGAGTTCGTCTTCGTTGTGAACTTCGACGAGCGCCTGCATGCCAAGGTCGCCGGTCAGCGCCAGCAACGCCGCCAGCGTTTCATCGTCGAGTGCGGCGACGATCAGCAGCACTGCGTCGGCGCCGTAGGCGCGCGCCTCCACAATCTGGTAAGGGTCGATGAGGAAGTCTTTGCGCAGCAGCGGTGCGGGTGGCGCTGCACCCCGGTCGAACAGGGCGCGTATCCCTTCCAGATACTTCAAGTGACCCTGAAAGAAGCGGATGTCGGTCAACACCGAAATAGCAGCAGCGCCGTTGCTGGCATAGGTCCGCGCCAGCGCCAGCGGATCGAAGTTTTCGATCAGCACTCCTTTCGATGGCGACGCCTTCTTGACCTCGGCGATCAGGGCGATAGGGCAATGGGCGCGCAGCGCAGCGCCAAAGTCGCGCGGCGGCGGCGCGGCTTCAGCGCGGGCGCGCATCTGCTCGTAGGGTATTTTGATGCGCTGTCGTTCGACTTCGGTGCGCTTGTGCGCGAGAATGCGGTGGAGAACTGTGTCCATGGCGTGAGAACCGAGAACTGAGAACCGAGAACTGAGAACCGAGAACTGAGAACCGAGAACTGAGAACCGAGAACTGAGAACCGAGAACCGAAAGGTAGGGGTTAGAGATCAGGAAATCTTTCCATGTTCAACATGCAACGTGAAACACCTTCAACCTTCAACCTTCCCACCTGCAACCTTCCCGTCTCTCGCCTCTCGCCTCTCGCCTCTCGCCTCTTGCCTCTTGCCTCTTGCCTCTTGCCTCTTGCCTCTTGCCTCTTGCCTCTTGCCTCTTGCCTTCGTCGCATTCACTGTCCAGTCGTCTCCGCTGCGTAACGTGATCGGTTGGCGAGCCGCAGTTCTTCGATCGCCGCCAGGATCTGCGGGTCATTCTCGAATGTGTAGCGCCACCAATCGACCTCGACGACACGATCCGGTTGGACGCCCTGCCCTTCGAGGATCGAACCGTCGGGCAAACGGAAGATCAGTTCCGCCAGCCAGAAGCGCGATCCGTCATCGAGATCGTACCCGATCAGATTTTCGGTGTTACCGGCGCTCGGTGTGCCAATGACCTGCGCCCGTCCGTGGAACTGCATGCCGGCGGCAAACATCTCGGCGGCGCTGGCAGTTTCATCGCTGGTCAGCACAATGATTGGAGTCTGCTCGATCAGGGGCAATGTCCTGCCGGAGGGTACATCGATGCTGAACGAACGGTCGCGTCCGCTGCTGCTGCCAATGGTTCCCCCATCGAGAAATAATCCAAGCGTGCGCCGCAGCATATCGAGGCGTCCGCCGCCGTTGGTGCGCACATCCAGAATAAGCCCATCGAGCGGACCGGATTGATAGAGCGATCTGATCGCATCTGAGACGCGCTCGTCGAGAGCAGAGACATTGAAGGTGTCGATCAGGACCACGCCGACATCGGTTCCCGGCACACAGCGCGCCTCGACGGTCGGAAAAGCGTCGGGAGGGATGACCTGGCGAATGACCGTCACATCGCGTGTTGCGCCGGTGCTGTCGATAACCCGGAGTTGCACTGGCGTTCCGGGTTGCCCGCGCACAACGCTGATCGGCCCGCCAGGACCGAAGGTGACGGTGTCGCTTACCGGCACACCATTGACCGCAATGATCAGGTCGCGCGGCTGAAGCCCTGCCTGCTCCGCCGGACTGCCGGGAGCGAGGCGGGTTATCAGAATGCCTTCCTCCAGTTCGCGGATCATGGCGCCGATGCCGGCATACGCCACTCCGCCATCGAAGCGCGCCGCCTCTTCCGCCACTTCCTGGGGCGTGTCGAAGCGCGTATGATCATCGCCAAGCCGCCCGACCATCTCTTCGATCAGCGCGTAGAACTCCGCTTCCGAAGCGGCGCGGGCAATGCGCGGCTCGAACTCCTTGCGCACCGCCTCCCAATCGACGCCGCCGTAGTCCTCATACACATACCGGTCGCGCACCAGCGTCCAGACATCCTCGAAGACAGACTGTCGTTCGCCAGCAGTCAGCGGTGCGAGTGTGGGAGTTGGCAGAATCGGATATGGCGTGACCGTTGGCGTCGCAGTGGGTGCAGGGGTTGGCGTTGGTGTTGCAGTTGGCGTTGGGCGTGGCGTGTCGGTTGGCGTGAGGGTCGGCAGCGGTGTGGACGTTGGCGGCGGTACGGGCGTTGCGACGGGCGGCGGTCGGAACGTCACGGGCAGGTTGCCACAGCCCGCCAGCACAACAACGAGCAGCACAGTGATGAAGTGAAGGCTACGAGTCATCATGGTTCCATTGTACACGAGAAAATGCTACTCTGCGTCCTTGCTCAACAGGCGACATTGTACGCCAGCGGGTCTGGGCAGGAATGGCCAGACATCATCCTGCGCTGCGGGCTGAAGCCCTTGATGAGAACGTCCAAGCCCCTGCGGGGCTGCGCGCCACGGCGGGTTTGCGGGTACGCCTTCCTTTGCGCCTTCGCGTTTTCAGATCAACGCCAAGACGCCGGGGCGCAAAGCGTTGGGGGGATTGGAATGCAGCGCCGCCGCGCCTGTATGGAACACATCACCGGACGACAATCGGTAACATTACCTGGAACGACGTCGGTCCACCGACAGATCGTACCGGTACTGTGATCGCGTTCGACTCGCCGCCGCCGGGCGCCGGGTTGAAGACCGTAACGCTGCCATTGGCTTCGGCGCTGCGTTGCGCTGCCGGGAGAGTCGCCTGGAGTTGCGTCGCACTGACGAACGTCGTTGTGAGCGGTGTTCCATTCCAGCGCACGACCGAAGTCGTAACGAAATTGCTGCCGGTGACCGTCAGCACAACATCGCTGTCCCCCACCGGTATCACATCCGGTGAGACGCTGCTGATCGTCGGCGTCGGGTTGTTGATGGTGAACTGCACAGCGCCGGATGTGCCGCCGCCGGGACCAGGGTTGACGACCGTCACATTCGCTGTGCCTGCCGTGGCGATGTCGCCAGCAGGGATGGCGGCGGTCAGTTGGGTGCTGGAGACGAACGTCGTTGCGCGCGGGCTGCCATTCCAGTGCACCACCGAGTTCGTCACGAATCCCGTGCCGGTGATGGCGAGGGTGAAGCCGGAACCGCCTGCCGTGGCCGACGACGGACTGATCGCCGTGATCGTCGGCGTCGGGTTGTTGATGGTGAATGTCGCGGTGTTGGACGTGAGATTTCCCGGGTTGACGACCGTCACATTCGCCGTGCCCGCCGTGGCGATGTCGCCGGCGGGGATAGCGGCGGTCAGTTGCGTGCTGGAGATATATGTCGTTGCGCGCGGGCTGCCGTTCCAGTGCACAATCGAGCGATCCGATCCGGCGCCGTTAATGAATCCGCTGCCGTTGACCGTCAGTGTGAACGCGCTGCCGCCAGCAGTTGCTGAGTTCGGACTCAGGCTCGTGATTTGCGGCGTGGGAATCTCCGTGCCACAGATGACGAACGGCAACCCAACGATGCGACCACTCGAGTAATCACCGCGCGGCGCCCACGTTCCCGGCTCGCCGCTGCTCAGATCGAGCTGGCGCGCATTATCGCCAGCAGCGGCATTGGTTGGCGGAACCCACGGACCGCTGCGAGATTCATCGCCTGCCATACCCCACTCCAGCCAGTAGGTTCCGGTCAGCAGCGTGGTGACGGTAAAGGGCCAGTTGATCGTAACCGCCATGATCGGGCGTGACGTTTGCGTCAGGTCATTGGCAGGCACACGGTAGACATTCGTCCACGCATTGTTGGTGATGGCGCCATTGACTGGACCGGCGATCACTATGCCGCCGTCGCCGGGAATACCACTCCACAGGCGCAGGTCCACCACTCCTGTGATAGGAGAGGTGGTGCTGCTGCCGATCTGATAAGCGTAGAGCGTTATCGCAGAAGGTCGCCATCCAGTGCCGGTCACGGTGAAATCGTCTGCTAGGCGCGCGCGGGTGGGACCAACTGGAACTGATTGTGTGCGTGTTGGATCGACAAGATACCCGAAGCCGGTGTCGGGGCTGGCGAGGGCGCTGGTATCAGCGTCTCCCGCTCCGTTGCCGGTTCCCGTGATGAACGTGCCATTGGTAAAGAGCGGTGCGGCAGAGCACGATGGCTGCACATTGGCGCGCGCCGGGCGCGGAATGAAACCGGCGCCGCCGATCAGCCCCACGACCAGACTGACGATTGTCAGCATGCGGATGAAGAGATTGAAAGAAATGAGCCTCATTGCTGTCCCTCCTGCTGGATGATCAGCGTGCGCCTGTGAAACGGCAGGATAGGCGTGTAAGCGAAAGATTGTGCGCAGATGCTCCCGAATGAGCAACCCGTTCAACACATGCCCCTGCCCTGCGCTTGACGTGATCGTAGCGCTGCTGAATGAACAGCGGATGAACGGATTGCAATCGCGAAGCGCAATAACGGGTGCGGGTCGTAGAAATGCGGGGGGTGAATGTTGAAGGTGCGAAGGTTGCAGGTTGAAGGTTCCACGTTGAACGTTGAACGTATCAATTCCTAACCCCTAACCCCTCCGCCACGCATATATCCGCCCACGCTCGACGAACCCCAGGCTGGCGTAGAACTGGCGCGCCGGTTGATCTTCCGGCTCACTACCGTAGAACACCGTTGCCCGATGCGCATCGTACCCTTGCAGGCGGCGCAGACCTTCGAGCACAAGTGCGCGCGCCAGACCGCGGCGCCGATGGGCGGTGCGGCATCCGAGCGGTTCGATCTCGCCAGCGCGGTTGATCGGATCGAGCCACAGCGTGCAGAACGCCGCAACGGTTCCGTCGTCTGCAATCGCAATCAGATCGAGATCGGGGCGATACGAGGAAGCGTGGATTGCAGCGCGGTACTTGGCAACGTTCATCCGCGACGACGCAAAGGCGTCGCGGTGCGCTTCGACCCGCGCATACACGTCCTCTTCACCCTGCACGTGGCGGATCATGTAGCCGGGGGACGCATCCGGCTCCGGCACATGCTCGTGCAGGTCGCGCACACTCAGCGACAGGAAGTGTTCGGTGCGCACATACCCGCGCTGCGCCAGCAGTTCGTTGCGTTCCACATCCTGTTCATAACTCCAGACTGACACATGCGGATTCGGATCATCAACGTCGAGGCGGCTCAGGTGCTCGACCCAATCGAGCATCGCCGGTTCGATGGCGCGGTACGCCGGGTGGACCAGCAGATCGACCTGATGCTCGCTGGGCCAGGTAAACCCGACCAGCGCGCTGTGATGGTCGAACCAAAGCCGAATGCGCGTTGCCAGGGCGTGGGTGTCCTCATCGGTGAAACGCCACCAGTCCAGATCGCCGACGTGGCAGTAGACAAGCGGACCTTCGAGCGCCTCGATTTCCGCCAGCAACTGGCGCATTCGGGCGTAATCTTCTTCGCCAGCGTAGAGACGTGATGTGACTGCCATAGGACACAACCATACTTACCGCAAACCAGCGGCAGCAAGGCATTCGGTAAGCCAGGCTTCGTCGGCTGGCGTAAGCGGCGGCGGCGGGGGCGGATTGCGGTAGTCGATGCGTAGATCGTACCGGCCCTCCGCATATGCGTCATTCAACGCTGCACTCAGGTCGAGCGGAACATCGGGATCGGGTGCGCGGAGCGGCACCGGCACAACGGGCAATGGGTCTTGCAGTTGAACGGGCCAGATTTCAACCCGCGGACGCTGATCGGCGCGACTGAGCATGACGACATACGGCGCCGGGGGCCAGGGTGTCGCCAGCGAGAGTCGTCGTCCGCCGCGCAGCAGATCGATTTCGAGCAAATGGATCGGGCTGCGGATGATCTCTCGACGCTTGCGTTCGTAGGCGTCGGCAGCATCGGCGCCTGAGCGTTTGTTCGCTGGCGAGAGCAATTCAATCGCCATCACAACCGTTTCGTCGCCGACGGTGCGCACTTCAAGGCGACTGTAGCGTGTTTCAACCTCAACTTCCAGCGCTCCAATCACAGGCGCCGGTGCCACAGTCGCAGCGGTCACGCTCCTCTGTTGATCACGCTCAACGATAGCACTATCGGGAACGAGAAACCGGGAAAGGTTGACATCGATGGTCTCGAACGCTGTGTAGGGTACAATGACCGCCACATACCGCGGGCTGAGACGGGGCTGGAGTTGCCGGCGCATGGCGGCAATCAGCCCGGCGTGCACGTCGGGCCAGGTCGCCGTTGACTCCAGATACGGGTCCATGCCCGGAAATGGTGATTGCATACGCGCCTCCACAAAGTATTGTATCACAGGTAGGGGCGCGCGGGGTGCAGTACGCATTGACCGTCTTGTCATTGGCGTTGGCTTCGACAGGCTCAGCCAACGCCAGCCGCTCCACAGGTGTGGGCGATCGTCCACGTTCAGGTTGATCGCTCTATGACAGGAGTGACGTGGTCGCCTCACCGACGAGCCGCGGGACGGCTCTTTTTGCCTTCGGCAGAGCGGTATTTGTCTTCTTTTGTGGTGTGGTGCGGCGTCTTCGCCGCCGCACCACACCACCTTGATGGGAGTACCACGCTGCCGCAGGCTCTGGCGAAGCCAGAAAACGCGCCACCGCGTACGTCCTGTTTTTGAGAGGTCTGGTTGCCGCCATCCTGGCGCTGCTGACGGTTATCAGTATCGAAAGGATCGATCAATGAAACCCGAAGAACTCGACCCTGACGATCTCATTGGCGCAGTCAGATACGAGAACCGCTGGCGTTTCTTTGGAGGCGCGACAGCGGAGTGGATCCTTGACTATGTGCGCTATGATCCTGGTTTCGACCCTTCCAGGAGCGATTTCATCTTTCGGGGCGGATTACTCGTGGTCTATCCTCAGGATGCAGCGCGATTCTGTGCGGCAATGGCGCCGTATGAGTTGTCGCTCTCAGATGTGGAAAGGCTCGTCGCTCTGGAGGGTCCCGCCAACTGGCCGCTCAGCATCGTGGTCGATTTCGATGCACAGACCTATGTCAATGGTTTTTATGACCTCCCGTTGCACGAGTATGTTCCAGAGAGATGGAACAGTGACGAAGACGATCCTCTCGACTATGTGCCGCACGATATCGCTGGCATCTGGCGCGGGTGCGGGCATGATTTGTCAGGAAACGACGCTGCGGCTGCCAGCGATTGAAATCGCCCCTGATGAGCCTGCGGCCGACCGTCCGCCTACGCGGACGGGAATGGCGGCGTCCACGCAGGTGGACGCCCGGCGGAACGCCTGCCCGGCGCGACTTCAGTCGCCAGCTGAGGCGTATCGCAGCAGGGACGCCCTTTCTTGCCGCCTGACAATTCATGACTGGACCCATCTGGCGCAGAAGGTAGAACTTCGGCAGCTCTCACACGACTTGAACGATGTTGTGTACGCCGGTGAGCAGTGAGGTCTACACCGCCCCGTGTCGCGCCCATGCTTGCAGCCCGGCGCGAATGAGCGCCGTTCCCGATGCGACGCTGATGGCGCTGCCGGGACCGGCGCCATACACCGAAACCACCGCAAACGCGCCGACCTTGCCGGTCGCTATGACTGCCTCGATGGCAGCGCTCACCTCAGCCAGCCCAGGTCCGTTTGGCTCGCGGGTGGCGTGGTTCGGCACGAGCGCGGCGTCGAGGATGTCGGAGTCGACGTGCAGGTAGAGCACGTCGCAGGTTGCCGCGAGCGCCGCCAGCGGTCCTGCAAAGTCGTTGACATGGGCGATAGCGGTTTCGGTAGCGCGGATCAACTGCTCTTCTGGCGGGTCGAGGTTGCGTCCATCGACCAGCAGGATGCGGTCAGTCGGCAGGGGCGCGCTCATACCCGCCAGGTCGCGCCACTGTGGCAGCGCCAACCCGGCGCATACCGCCACTGGCATTCCGCCCAGCATTCCTGAGAGGGTCGTGCGTGGCGTGTTGTAGTCGCCGTGGGCGTCGAACCAGACCAGCCCGATGCGCGCGTGTGGACCGCAGGAGCGTTGCAGCCCGGCGACGACGCCGACGGCGTGGGTGCAGTCGCCGCCGACGATCAGCGGCGTGCGCCTGATCGAGCGGGCGGAGACGACGTCGTCAGCGATGGCGCGGCAGATCCAGCCCAGGTTCGATGGCTCGTCGTCGCTGCGCTGCGCCTCTGGCATCTGCGGTTCGCTGAGGGTCACCGGCACACCGGCAGCGGAATAGACCCCAGAGGCGGCATAGGCGTCGATCGCACGCTCGTCTCCCTCCGCCGGCGCGCTGCCGCGATATCGAATGCCGATGACCTGGAGGGCGGTTAATGGATAGGTTTTCATATCGCCTCTCTCGATGATGAACGTTACCGCCGCCGGGTGACGCACCGGCGGGTTGATCGTTGGGTATGCGGAATGGGGCGGGGCCATGGTCAACGTTGGCGGTGTCGTCGTCGGGGTCGTCGGGGCGTAGGGGCAGGGCGTAGTAGGGGCAGGTCTCAGACCTGCCCCTACGCCGACCCGACCCGATGCCGACCCGACCTGACGCCGACCCGACCCTATGACGACGGCACCGCCGGTTCCAACCGCACGCGAATGGTTTTGATTTCGAATGGGCGCACGTTGCATCGCACCGTGTGCCCGTCCACGGTCACCGGGCCGGTCTCGCGCTCCAGGAGATCGACTTCCACCGCCGATTCGACCGGTCGCCCGAAATTGAGGCGCACCTGACCGCGCTGGTTGTGCGCTTCGTACATGCGCACAATCAGACCGTCGCCGTCGTCTGCTGTCTTGATCGTCTCGACGATCACGTGGTCGCTCTCCACCCGCAGGAAGGACCGTCCTTCCGCCGGGATCTCGCCGGTGACGGTCACCGGGCGCAGCGGGGCATTCAGTTCATAGGCGCGCCGGGTGACCTGCGCTTCGCGCCAGTCGCCGGCGTGCGGCAGCAGACTGTAGGTGAACCGGTGCAGCCCGCGGTCCGCCTGCGGGTCAGGGATGACCGCCGATTTGAGCAGTGAGATGCCGAGGGTGTTGTGCAGCAGGCTGTGCCCGTACTTGCCGTTGTTCAGCAGCGCTACGCCATACCCGCCCTCGCTCAGGTCGATCCAGCGGTGGGCGCAGACTTCGAAGCGCGCCCAATCCCAACTGGTGTTGCGGTGCGTTGGACGTTCCACCGCGCCGAACTGGATCTCGCAGGTCGCGCGGGCAGCGTTGAGCCGCAAGGGGAAGAGGACGCGCAGCAGATTCTGGCGCTCCTGCCAGTCCACTTCGGTCTCGAAGTCAATCCGGCGATTGTTGCGCCACAGGCTGATCCGCTGACGGAGCGCACTCTTGCCGAAGCGCCGCACAATCTCGACGGTTGCGCGCAGCGGTCCTTCCTCGATCACTCGCCATTCGCTGATGTCGTGAATGGGGTATGGCTTCTCCAGATAGAACGGATCGATGTCCCAGGCGTCCCAGAACATCGGACGGTCTTCGTAGAGCACGAGTTGATTGCCAGTGGCGCCTTCAGCAATGATCTCGCGCTCGTAGCGCGCATCGTAAAGCGATCCGATCTCGCCGTTGGCGTCGAACTCGATGCGGAGTTCGTCGGATGCCAGGTAGTCGCGGCGAGCGATGAACTGCGCTGGCGGAAATGCATCATGCGTGGTGTGGAGTGCGGCGTACCCGAATGCGGGGATGGTCGCTTCGAGCAATAGCGCGCGCGTTCCATCGAACTGCTCAATGACCTGCGCCGGACCTTCGACCGGCGGCTGGCGCTGGCCCTCGAGCGGGATGGCAACGCACTCGGTGCGGTCCCAGGCAAGGCTGTTGAACACCGCCAGGTGCGGCACAGCGCTATTGACATCGCTGCGGGTCAGGTCAGTAATCGCGGCGTGGCGCACCGTCTCGGCTGTTTCGCGCACCTCGGCGAACTGTTGTTCACTCTCGACATACACCAGCGGCACAGAACTGCCGGGCAGAATATCGTGAAACTGATTGAGCAGCACGGTGCGCCAGGCGGCGTCGAGGTCCGCCTGGCGGCTGACCGCGCCCTGCGTGACTGCCCAGGCATTGAGCCATTCGGCTTCGCGCAGCAGCAACTCCGCCTGACGGTTGTTCTGCTTGACACGCGCCTGGCTTGTGTAGGTGCCGCGATGGTACTCCAGGTACAACTCGCCGACCCACACCGGCAACCGCGGGTTGTTCCAGACGCGCTGCCGCAGCCGCTGGAAATACTGCTCGACGCGACCAGGCTGCACCACCGGGAACCCCGGCAGGTCCGCCATCACGCGCGCCAGTTCGAGCATCTCTTCGGTGGGACCGCCGCCGCCGTCGCCGTGCCCGTAGATGTAGAGCACTTCGTCGTTGATGTCTTTCTGGCGGTAGTGGTTCCACGTTCCAAAGACTTCGGAGGGCAGCATGCTGCCGTTGTAGGTGTAGAACTGAGCTTCGGTCGGGTTGGGTTTCACCGGCGCAGAGGTGGCCGTCACGAAGTGCGCCAGCACCTCGGAGCCGTCGATGCCACGCCAGCGGAACGTATCGCACGGCATGCGGTTGAACTGGTTCCAGCTAATCTTTGTGGTCATGAAGCAGGAGATGCCTGCCAGCCGCATGATCTGTGGCAGCGCCGCCGAGTAACCGAACACGTCGGGGAGCCAGATGATATGCTCGATACGACCGAACTCCCCCTCGAAGAAGCGGATTCCGTGGACCACCTGGCGCACCAGCGACTCGCCGCTCGTAACGTTGCAATCCGGTTCGAGCCACATCGCGCCGACCGGCTCGAAGCGCCCTTCCGCCACGCGTTGCCGCAACCGCTCATAGAGTTCCGGGTCGTCCTGTCTGAGGAACGCATAGGTCTGCGGCTGGCTCATGCTAAAGTGGTATTCCGGGTAGCGCTCCATCAGGTGTAGCGCTGTCGCCACCGTGTGCGCGATTTTCTGGTGGGTGCGCCAGAGGGGCCAGAGCCAGGCGACATCCATATGCGCGTGTCCTGTCGCCAGGATGGTCGGGCGCTGCCCCGGCTCCAGGTTCGCCGTCAACGTTTCGCGCAGAAAGGTCAGCGCCGCGTTTGCCGAGATCTCGAAGCGTTCGCTCTGCCATCCCTCGTGCAGGTCGAGCAGATTGTAGGCGCGATTGATCCGGTCGAGCAGCGCATGCTTCTCCGGGTCGCTGTCACGGTAGGTGGGAAGTGCCTCGAGAATGGCGTACATCAGGGCTGTCAGGCGACCGATGATCTCGCTGCGCAGTTGCAGTTCCAGCCCGCCGAAGGGGCGGCGGTAGGGTGTGTAGCAGCGGATCAGCAGTTCGTGGTCGCTCTCGTGCGCGTGTTCGGGGAGCAGGATCGCCGGGTGCGGCTCATCAATCCCCGCGAGCGTCGTGCCGTCCAGGTAGGCGATGCCTTCGATCCCGGCGTGCGCCTCGCCCGACCAGCGCATGCGCATCAGCACCTGGCGGCCGCGCCATTCTTCAGGAATGCGGATCGTGGCGCGCAGCCAGTGGGTGTGTCCGCCGTCAACCGGCATGCCCCAGGGGAGCGGCTCGTCGGGCTTGTCGGGGTTCTGCGGGTCGCCGCCCCACGGTTCGCCAACCGTTAGCGGGCGCCAGGAAGGATCGTCGGGCGGGGGCGGGGGTTCCATGGCATTATCGGGGGGCGCGCCGGGCGCGGGGCAGGTGAAGACATCGGTGATCGGGCGGGTGTCGCGGATGATGGCGGTGCGCATATCTTCGAGACGCGCTCTCAGTTTTTCGACGATGAAGAAGAGCATGACGACGGCTCCTTTGGCTTGAACGAACGGGGTCTATCATACCACGGGTTGTAGAACGAGGGGTGTGAGGCGTGAGGCGTGAGGTGTGAGGCGTGAGGTGTGAGGTGTGAGGTGTGAGGCGTGAGGCGTGAGGTGTGAGGTGTGAGGCGTGAGGTGTGAGGCGTGAGGTGTGAGGTGTGAGGTGTGAGGTGTGAGGCGTGAGGTGTGAGGCGTGAGGTGTGAGGCGTGAGGCGTGAGGCGTGAGGTGTGAGGTGTGAGGTGTGAGGTGTGAGGCGTGAGGTGTGAGGCGTGAGGTGTGAGGTGTGAGGCGTGAGGCGTGAGGTGTGAGGTGTGAGGTGTGAGGTGTGAGGTGTGAGGCGTGAGGTGTGAGGTGTGAGGTGTGAGGCGTGAGGTGTGAGGCGTGAGGAGGGCAAAGCCCCCACCCCTGCCCTCCCCCGCTGGGGGAGGGGGGAAACAGCGTGCCAGGCGTGAGGTGTGAGGTGTGAGGCGTGAGGTGTGAGGTGTGAGGTGTGAGGTGTGAGGCGTGAGGCGTGAGATGTGAGGCGTGAGGCGTGAGGTGTGAGGCGTGAGGGGGGCAAAGCCCCCACCCCTGCCCTCCCCCGCTGGTCGCCCCCACCCCTGCCCTCCCCCGCTGGAGGAGGGGGCTATGCAGCGTCGGCAACGGCGCGGGATGTGATGTGCCCCGCCCCCGCTGCGCCTTCGCGCCTTTGCGTTTTCGGATCAACGCCGAGACGCCAGGGCGCAACGCCGTCTTGCTGCGGGCTGAAGCCCGCGCTACCTCCCCCCGCTCCCCCTGTGGGAGAGGGGGCAAGGGGGTGGGGGGGTAAACAATCATCCTGATGAGGGTAAAAAACTCGTTTGACACTCGCTGCACTTCCTGTTATACTCTTTATCATAACCAACAAGTAACAACGATGAACGGGAAGAGTACGCACCAGGGCGCGGCGCAGCGAGCCGACTGGATGGTGTGAGGTCGGTGCTGGCGACGGTGCGGAATGGGCCCGGGAGTTGCGGAGCGAACCGGTAGCGCAGAGCGTTGCCGCAGTAGGAGCCGCCGGAGACGCCGCCGTTATCAGGGCGCGGGGTATCGCGTGCGCTGCACGCCGTACTCGCTGAGAGCGTCGCGCCGCAAAGCGCGGCGAACTAGGGTGGCACCGCGAGGGCTGATCAAGCCTCTCGTCCCTGGACAGGACGAGAGGCTTTTTAATTCGGGGCGCGCGCCGTTCACGCAGGCGCGACGCGCGCCGTTCACGATATCGCCTGCCTTGCACGCGCTGCTGAGGAGGGACGTTCTATGAAGACCGTCAAGTATCTGCTCGCCGAAGACCAGATGCCCGCCGCCTGGTACAACATTCAGGCAGACCTGCCCGTACCGCCGCCGCCGGTGCTCCACCCTGGCACGGGCCAGCCGATTGGTCCGCAGGACCTGGCGCCGCTTTTTCCGATGGCGCTGATTATGCAGGAGGTGAGCACTGAGCGCTGTATCGAGATTCCCGAAGAGGTGCAGGCGATCTATCGCCAGTGGCGCCCAACGCCGCTGTTCCGCGCGCGACGCCTCGAACAGGCGCTCGATACGCCAGCCCGCATCTACTACAAGTATGAGGGGGTCAGCCCGGCGGGGAGCCATAAGCCGAATACCGCCGTCGCGCAGGCGTACTACAACAAGCAGGAGGGGGTCAAGCGCCTGGTGACGGAAACCGGTGCGGGGCAGTGGGGGTCGTCGCTGGCGATGGCGGGGGCGTTCTTCGGGCTTGAGGTGCTGGTCTTCATGGTCAAGGTCAGTTATCAGCAGAAGCCGTACCGCCGCGCGTTGATGGAAGCCTATGGCGCGCGCGTGGTCGCCAGCCCCAGCGAGGAGACGAACGCTGGGCGCGCGATCCTCGCCGAACACCCCGACAGCACCGGCAGCCTGGGGATCGCGATCTCCGAGGCGGTCGAGGTGGCGGCGCAGGACCCGGAGGCAAAGTATTCGCTCGGCAGCGTGCTCAACCATGTGCTGCTGCACCAGACGGTCATCGGCGAAGAGGCGCTGGCGCAAATGGAGATGGCGGACGATTATCCCGATGTCATTGTCGGTTGCACCGGCGGCGGCAGCAACTTCAGCGGCATTTCGTTCCCGTTCATTGGAAAGAAGCTGCGCGGTGAGCGCAATGTGCGCGTGGTGGCGGTCGAACCAGCAGCCTGCCCGAGTATGACGCGCGGCAGGTATGCCTACGACTTCGGCGATACCGCGAAACTGACGCCGCTCGTCAAGATGCATACCCTCGGGCATGATTTTGTGCCGCCGGGGATCCACGCTGGCGGCCTGCGCTACCACGGCATGGCGCCGCTGGTCAGCCATCTGCTCGAATTGGGGGTGATCGAGGCGACCAACATTCAGCAACTTGAGACGTTCAGCGCCGGTATTCAGTTCGCCCGCGCCGAGGGGATCATCCCGGCGCCGGAAGCCAACCACGCCCTGGCAGGGGCGATCCGCGAGGCGTTGCGCTGCAAGGAAGAAGGGGTCAGCCAGGCGATCCTGTTCAACCTCTGTGGGCACGGGCATTTCGATATGCAGGCGTATACCGACTATATGGCAGGGAAACTGCGCGACTACGAGTACTCCGAGGAAGAGGTCGCCATGGCGCTTGCCGGGTTGCCGTCGGTGGGGTAAGCGCCTCGGCGCCCGGCGGCTGATGGTTTCCGGAAAAAATATTCCGCTATCCGCCTACCCGCCCGGCGACTGAAGTCGCGGGCTACGGTTGCGAAGCCCGCCTTCGCGGGCTAGATCTGGCGATACCGGATTCATTGCTCGAACACCATATGCTGCGGGCTATAAGAGGCGAAACCTCTCCGGGCGGGTTTGGCGCAAGGTGGAAATGCAGAAACGGTTGCTGCGCTTCCACTGGCGCCCGATCCCTGGCATTCGGATAGTCGCATTTGATAGTGTGTCTTTGTGCCTTCGCGCCTTTGTGGTGAACGTATCTGTCAGACAGGAGTGGAGGAATGCACCTGGCGTATATGAACCACCCCGCGCGTGCGATCCTCGATGAGGCGCGCTGGGCTGCGGAGAACGGCTTCGATGCACTCGACCTGACGATTGAGGGTCCGGCGGCGCTAATCGACAGTTTCGATCCGGCGGAATTGCGCGCGCTGCTCGATGCCGCCGGCATGCGCGTGGTCGGTCATACCGCATGGTACCTGCCCTTTGCTTCGCCGGTGGAACGGGTGCGGCGCGCCGCAGTTGAGGAAGTCGCAGCGTCGCTCCCGGTCTTCGCAGCACTGGGAGCGCCTATGGTCAATGTGCATATGACGCGCGGCATTCCGCTCTACGGCGATGATGACGAACTCCAGCGCAACGGCGCCAGTTTCGCCGAACTGGCGCACCTGGCGGAGCCGTATGGCATTCAGATCATCGTGGAGCATCCGCCCTCGCGCCGGTTCGGGCTGAAGCAGATCCGCGCCATCCTCGACGCCGACCCGCGCCTGGGGTTCCACCTCGATGTGGGGCACGCCTTCGTGGCGGGGATCGACCTGGAGCAACTGCTCGGCGAACTTGGCGACCGGCTGCGGCACGTCCACTTTTCCGACAACCGCGGGCAGGACGACGACCATATGCCGATCGGCGCGGGGAAGATCGACTGGCAGCAGACGATCCGCCTGCTGAAACGCGCTGGCTACGACGGCATCGTGACGCTGGAAGTGTTCGATCAGGAGCGCGACTTTCTGCTCCTCAGCGCCCAAAAAGTGCGCTCGTGGCGGGCGACGCTCGATTAGTGCGCCGCTACCAGCGCACCTGCACCTGAACAACTGCCGTATCTGCCACGTCGATGACAACGTACCGGCTGGCGCGCAGGGTTTCGATCACGTGCGGCACAGGCGCACCGTTGACCGCCGCTTCGACCGATCCCGGCGTTGCCTGCGGCAGTAGCAACCGCACCCGCGCCCGGTCGAAGACCCCGCTCAGGTCGAGGTCGATGCTGCGCGGGTTCTGGCGCCAGACATACGCCAGATACCCGTTGCTCGCCGGGTAGCACGCCGAGACGTAGGCGGAGGTCAGACCGGCGGCGCCCCAGCGCGGGCTGACGATCACATCGCGCATGGCGATGCCCTGATCCTCGACGCCGGCAGCGCCCTCGATCAGCGCAGCGAACATCGCCGCCGTCCCCCACGCATCGGTTGGGATGGTGTCGTCGGAGCCGACTCCCTCCGCGCCGTCGGGGTGGTACCAGAGGAACGTGCGCCCGCGACTGAGCATGCGCAGCCAGTAGTGTTCGAGAATGGCAAACCCGTAGGTTTCGTTGCCGTAGCGGAATGCGCCGCGCGCCAGTTCGCCGCCGGTGATCGGCATAATGCCGCCGTTGACATACGCGCCAGGGAGTTCGCCGCTGCGCCCGGCAAGCCCGAAACTCCCCGGCGGGAAGGGTGGATCGATGCTGAACCACTCCGCGAATGCGCGCGTCGTCTTTGAGCGTTCGATATACTCGTCGATGATCGCCTGCCCCTGCTGCACCGTAAGCACTCCGCGGTTGAGTGCATAGGCATTCGAGAGGCTCAACTGCCGCTCCCGGTCGACGCCAGGAATGTCGAATGGTTGAAAGGGCACGTGATGGCGAAAGAAGCGTCCGTTCCAGCTCAGCGCATTCAGGTTGCGCAGCAGACCGGCGGCGACATCGCGCCAGACGCGCGCCAGGTTCATATCACCGACGCGCTCTTCCATCTGCGCCAGCATCATGAGCGCCTGTGCCATGCCGGTGTTGTCGCCATGGAAAACGCCCCAGATCGTCCGCTCGTCGATCCAGTGGCGCGGCGCAGGCTTCCCGCTGTCCGGGTCGGTCGTCGTCGGACCGTACTCGAAATCCCAGGTGTCGATGGTAAACGGGCGCTTGATCAGCCCCCATTCGGGGTCCCAGCGCAGCGGGTGCTGCAACGAATAGGTCACGGCGCGCCGCATCGGTTCGAGATGAGTGCGCATCCAGGCGTCGTCGCCGGTCGCCTGCCAGGCTTCGTAGACCCCCTGGACGTACAGGTACTCGACATCGGCTTCGACCGGCACCCGCAGCGCGCGGTCGGTCCACGGGGGGCGCGGCAGAAAATCGGGGAGACTGCCGTCGGGCTGCTGGTAGCGGCGGAAGTCGTCGAAGGCAGTTTTGAGGTTGGCATCGAAGTAGCGCGCGCCACGTTGCGCGTACACATGGTCGCGCAACCAGATCAGCGGGCTGTCGGGCGAACGATAGCCATGAAAGGGAATGCCATTGAACGTGTACGACAGTGTGGCAGCGGCGAAGATCGCAGCCGCATTCGGCACAAACCGGTCGAAGCGTTCCTGCCCGGTCCAGATTTCGGTGCGCGCATCGAGCGAGAAGAGCGCCGGATTGGCGACAACAAACTGGCCCGAGGCGAACAACGCCGCCCACTGTGCGCCGGTCGCGCCGCGCGGCACGACGATCAGGGTTCCGAGGCCGCTCTCGACGCGCCCTTCGGCAACGCCGGCAAATCGTTTGCGACTGTCGAATAACACAACGGCAGCGGGACCGGTGTACCCTGGGATGCGCACGTCCACCTCGACCGGCTGGAGCGGCGCAACGACAGGACGGCGGGCAGCCAGCGCGGCGCCTTCCTGGGCAAACGCAGGACGGAGCGACGCGAGCGCGGCGAACGTCGCAGCGGCGGACAGAGCCGCGCGGCGGGAGAGATGTTTCGATGGCATAGATGACTCAAGCCGCTGGGCGTATCAGGATACGGTTAACCTGTCACGCCGCTCCCCTCTCCCGCACTGCGGGAGAGGGGCAGGGGGTGAGGGCTGACAGGCGCGTTCTTACTGAAACTATACCACACCTTTGAATGGAGGTTTCCATGAACCAGCCAAAAAAACGAATTCTAACCGGCGACCGTCCGACCGGGCGCATGCACCTTGGGCATTACGTTGGCACACTGGCGAACCGGGTGCGGTTGCAGGACGAGTACGAATGCTTCTTTCTGGTCGCCGACCTGCATATGCTCACCACGCGCACCGAACTCGAGCGCCTGCGCCAGACCGGTGAAAACATCCGGCACGTGGTGCTCGACAACCTGAGCGTCGGGATCGACCCGGAAAAATCGACGTACTTTCTCCAGTCGATGGTTCCGGCGATCAGCGAGATCGCGCTGATCTTCGGCATGCTGACGACTGTGCCGCGCCTGCAACGGGTGCCGACGCTGAAAGAAGTGATGCAGGACCTGCACATCGAACAGCCGTCCTACGGTCTGCTGGGGTACCCGGTGCTCCAGGCCGCAGACATCCTCTGCGTGCGCGCCGATCTCGTGCCGGTCGGCAAGGATCAGGCGTCGCACCTGGAAGTGACACGCGAGATTGCGCGCCGGTTCAATACCCTCTACGGCGAGGTGCTGCCCGAACCCGAAACCCTGATCGGCGATGTGCCGACCCTGGTGGGCATCGACGGTCAGGCGAAGATGTCGAAGAGCCTGGACAACGCCATCTACCTGACTGACGACGCCAAAACTGTCGAGGAGAAGGTGCGCCGCATGTACACCGATCCCAACCGCATTCGCGCCGATATTCCCGGTAAAGTCGAAGGGAACCCGGTATTCATCTACCACGACGCCTTCAACCCAAACGTCGATGAAGTGAACGACCTGAAAGAACGGTACAGCCAGGGGAAGGTCGGCGATGTCGAGGTGAAGCGCAAACTCGCGGCAGCGATCAACGCCTTCCTCGACCCGATCCGCGAACGACGGGCACGGTACGAACACAACCCGCGCATCGTCGAAGAAATCCTGGCGGCCGGTTCCGAACGCGCGCGCGCCGAAGCCAACGAGACCCTCAATATGATGAAAGAGGCGATGGGGCTGAAATTCATTTGAAGGCGTGAGGCGTGAGGCAAGAGGCGCGAGGCAAGAGGCAAGAGGCAAGAGGTGGCGTTGCACCTGCGAACGTAGGGGCGCCTCCCTGTGAGCGCCCACAGCCACGCCCACCCCCATAGTCTTGGGGGTAGAACGCTGGCACGTTGCTCGTTGCACGTTCGCATGCAAGACGGTG
>NZ_JBYNRX010000030.1:0-20103 GCF_057785375.1 Roseiflexus sp. | reverse complement strand
TGTGCGTTGCCGTCGCCGTCGCACTTGGCGTAGGGGTCGCCGTGGGCGTGTGCGTTGCCGTCGCCGTCGCACTTGGCGTAGGGGTCGCCGTGGGCGTGTGCGTTGCCGTCGCCGTCGCGCTCGGCGTGGCCGTGGGCGATGGCGTGGCGGTGGCCGTCGCCGTCGCGCTCGGCGTGGCCGTGGGCGATGGCGTAGCGGTGGCCGTCGCGCTCGGCGTGGCGGACGGTGTGCTCGTTGCCGTGGCCGTCGCCGTGGCGGACGGCGTGCTCGTCGCCGTGGCTGTAGGCGACGGCGTGGCGGTGTTCGTCGCCGTCGCGCTTGGCGTATTTGACGGCGCGGGGGTGTCTGTCGGCGTGGCTGTGGCGATGGGAAGCGGAGTATTGGTCACCCCTGGCGCTGTCACTTCGACGAAAACATACGCTGCGCCGGTTGCCGGTCCGAAGAGCGCATCGCCATACGCTCCGGCAATAATGGTGTTCCCATCGATACTGACCGACCAGCCGAGGCGATCACCGCTATCGGTGTCGTTGCCGATCAGTTTGGCGCGTTCGATCCAGGTTGCGCCGCTGCGATCGAACACATAGACCGCGCCGCTGGCAGGTCCGTTCGCGCTATGCAACGGCGCTCCGACGACGAGTCGCTGACTGGAAAGCGCCAGCGCGCTACCGAAGCGATCACTGGCGACTGTATCGCTGGCGACGAACTTCTGGCGCTGCACCCAGGAAGCGCTGTTAAACTCAAAAAGATAGACTGCGCCGCTGAAACTGCCGGTGACACGGTGCAATGGCGCGCCAACCGCGAGCCAGCTGTTGTTCAACGCCAGCGCACTGCCAAAGCGATCCCCGGCAATGGTGTCACCGGCGGACACTTTGTGCCGCTGCACCCAGGCGACGCCATCGAACTCGAAGAGATACACTGCACCTCCGGCGCCATGCTGTGGTGCGCTGATCGCCAGCCAGCCGTTGTTCAGCGCCAATGCACTGCCAAAACGATCGCCGGGGACGATGTCGGCGCCGATCAGTTTCTGGCGTTGCACCCAAGCGACGCCGTCGAAGGCGAAGACGTAGACCGCGCCCGCATCCCTGCCATACGAGTCGTGCAATGGCGCTCCGACGATCAGCGTGTTCTGCCCGATGGCGAGGGCATTACCAAAGCGCGCCACTGATTCGGGATCATTCGGGGTGATGATCGCCTGCCGTTGCCAGTCGGCGTTCGAGAACAGATACACCGCGCCAGCATCCGGCGCACCAATGCCGGCATACGGCGCTCCCACCGCCGTCTGCACTCTGTTGGTCGCCACTGCTGCGCCGAGGTACGCCCCCGCTAGAACATCGGACGTGCCCAAACGCGCCTGCTGCGCCCAGGATGTAGCGCCATCGGTAAATACATAGGCAGCGCCGGCATTGGGCGCCAGGTCCGACTTTCCATATGCGCCGACGATCGCCGTGTCGCCTGCGAGCGCGACCGACAGGCCGAAATAATCGTACTGTGCAGCGTCAGCGGCGGTCAGTTTCGATTGGGTGAAGGTCAGAGATGATTGCGGCAGCGCCAACCGAACAGGCGCAAAGGACGCAATCAGTGCGATGAGTATGACGCCCGTAAGATGAGCGCCGAACGTAGTGCGTTGGCGCATGAGACGCCTCCTGTGTCGATGTTTGAGTGGATTGTCAGCCTCATGCTTCCTTCATCATAGCAAGCACATCATAGAAAGAAACGATGACCAAAGTACCAGAACATGCTGTCTCATCACTCTGATTACTACTTTACCTTGCGACTCTGGACAGCGTGTGAATGCAACGTGACAAACGTTTTATCCACTGCGCAAACCAGATTTCGCTCCGGCAGCCGAGCGAAAAGAAAACCGGGAAGGTCACCCTGCCCGGTGTGAAGGGGCGCCGCAGCCAATTAGGAAGATCAATCTAAATCCGGACAAACACGCTTGCACTTGTGAAGCGGTTGGCGTTGGCTTCGACAGGCTCAGCCAACGCCGGTCACGAGATTGTCTGATATCCGGTTGATCTTCCTATTAGCATCATGCGCGGCGCGTAGCGGCGAAGACGTTACGCTTCCGCCATTTTGTACCCGACGCCGCGCACCGTCAGGATCAGACGCGGGCGCGAGGGTTCGGCTTCGACTTTTTCACGCAGCCGACGCACGCAGACATCCACCAGGTTGGTCTCGCCGACATAGTCGTATCCCCAGACTTCGCGGAAGAGGGTTTCGCGGTCGAACACATGACCGGCATTGGCGGCAAGGAAGTAGAGCAACTCAAACTCCATGGGCGTCAGGTTGACTTCTTTGCCGCGTACCGTTACCCGATGGCGCGGTTCGTCGATTTCGATCTCACCCACGCGGACGATCGGCGGCGCAACCCGGTGCTTGTACCCCTCGACGCGCCGCAGAATGGCATCGACGCGCGCGATCAACTCGGCGGTTTTGAACGGCTTGGTAATGTAATCGTCGGCGCCGAGTTCGAAGCCATGCACAATATCGTCGGTGCCATCACGCGCGGTCAGAATGATAATCGGCACATCGGAACGCTCGCGGATGCGCTGACACGCCTCGAAGCCATCGACATACGGCATCATGACATCGAGGATGACGACATCGAACTTCGATTCGCTGAATGCTTTCAGCGCTTCCAACCCGTTCTTCACAGCCACAATCTCGTAACGCGGGTCCTTCAGCGTCACCTGAATCAGCGTGCCAATCGACGGATCATCGTCCGCAATCAGGATGCGGCGCGGATGAACGTTCTCTTCGTGGGCGCGTTCGGCAAGTCGGCGTATGAGTCGCATAGTAGTACCATGTTTCTCCGTACTGTATGCAGTATAACGACTCTTGCGCCAGACGTAAAGAGGGGAAAGTGGGGTCAAGAGGTCCAGCGTGTTAAAATATTTTCACGCTCAAACAGGGCTATTGCGCCCGCAAAGGCGAGCGCCGCGAGAAATGCCAGCGCTGCGCTTGCAATAAACGCCAGCAGCGGCGTCAGCACCACCACGCCGAGCAACTGCGCGACGAAGAGCGCCAGGATCGGCACAACCACAACGGCTGCGACTTGCTGCGCCGTGCGTGGATCATTGACCCGCCCCGAAACGGCGACGGTCGCAGCGACCATGAGCAACGCCAGTGATGGCGAGCCAAGCAGAAGAAGCACCCACCATCCGCCGCTCAGGATGGCGTGGTACACCTGATCGCTGAGAACAACCAGGCGCAGCGCCAGCACGAAAGTCAATGCCGCGCCCCAACTGATCACGATAGCCGGAACGAGCGATGCCAGGCATTTGCCGAGCAGCAGTTCCCAGGTCTGGATCGGCGCTGCCAGCAGCGGTTCGAGCGTGCGGCGCGTCTTCTCGCCGATAATGCTGTATGATGCAATTGCCGACGGGATGATCAGCGGCATGAGCAGAAACATTACCCCGAACTGCTTCCCCATCACTGCCTGTCCCAATTCCATGTCCGACAAACCTGCAAGCGACGGGTCGGCGATGACGACGCCGAGTTGGGCGGCATCCTCGTCGGGTGTGATGCCAATCAGATAAACGGTGATGATCGGCAGGATCGTCAGCAGCAGCGGCGGGATCAGGATCGTCATCCACAGGGTGCGTTCGCTGCGCAGTTCGAGCCATTCTTTCTGCAGGATGATGAGCGCTTTACGCATATGCCTGCTCCTGCGGCGTCCCTTCGCGCACCAACTGCAGGTAGACGTCTTCGAGCGTATGTTCGCGGGGTTCGACGTACCGGATGGAGGCGCCGGCGTCGATCAGCGCGCGCACCAGCGGTGGGTTGTGCTCATCAGGGTTGTCCAGTGAGACGTTCAACACATCGCCATCAGCGGCAGCAGCATGAATGAATGGAAGGGCGCGCACGACGTCCAGGAATGATTCGGCGGCGCTCGCGATGCGGATGCGCACACCGTTGCCGAAGAGTTCGGCGCGCAACGCTGCAGGGGCGCCAATGCGCAGGAGGCGGGTGCGGAACACAGCGATCACATCACACAACTCATCGGCTTCCGGCAGATTATGGGTGGTCAGGAAGATGGTCCGTCCCTCGGCGCGCAGTTCCTTGATGAACTCCCGCACGGTGCGAGCGGCTTCCGGGTCGAGGCCGGCGGTTGGCTCGTCGAGGAAGATAACCTCTGGTTCGTGCAGCAGCGCTCGTGCAATGGCCAGTTTCTGCCGCATGCCCTTCGAGAAACTGCCGACCGGGTCATCGCGCCGGTCCCACAGCCCAAGCATGCGCAGATACCGTTCCGTCTGCGCCCTGGCGCGGGCTGCATCGAGATCGTAGAGGCGGGCAAAGAAGAGCAGGTTCTGGTGCGCACTGAGGCGTTCATATAGACCCGGACTTTCGGTGAGCAAACCGATGCTGCGCCGGATCATCTGGTCGTCTTCACCGAGGCGATGCCCGGCCACGACGGCGCTGCCAGCGGTTGGCGCGATCAACGCCGCCAGCATGCGCACGGTAGTCGTTTTCCCGGCGCCATTCGGTCCAAGAAAGCCGAACACCGCGCCCTGCGGCACGGCGAGCGTCAGGCGCTCGACCACAACACGCTCGCCGAAGGCGCGGGTCAGTTCGTAGGTTTCAATCGCGTTCATGGGGAGTGAAGGAACGGCAAGAGGCGGATGGGTTGCACTGCGGAGGGTCTCTTGCCGTTGCAGCGTCATTCCAGATAGCCGCGCAAACCGCGCCCGTAGTGCGGATGGCGCAACTTGCGCAGCACGCGGGCTTCGATCTGGCGAATGCGCTCACGGGTGATGCCGAACTCGCGCCCGACCTCTTCCAGGGTGCGGTAGTGGCCGTCGTACAACCCGTAGCGTAGCTGGATGATGCGGCGCTCGCGCTCAGGAAGTTTCTCGAGCGCGCTATCGATCTGCTCGCGCAGGATATGGTTCGATGCGCTCTCCATCGGCGTCACGCCCTTGCCATCCTCGATGAAATCCGCCAGCACCGAGTCCCCTTCTGCGCCGATCGGAGTTTCGAGCGAGATCGTCTGGCGCGAGGCTTCGAGCACCCGCCGCACCTTCTCGACCGGAATGCCGAGTTCGAGGGCGATCTCATCTGGCGTCGGATCGCGCCCGGTGGTCTGCTGAATGCGGTTGCTGGCGCGCATTACGCGATTGATCGTCTCGCCGACGTGCACCGGCAGCCGGATCGTGCGGCTCTGATCGGCGATTACGCGCGTAATCGCCTGACGGATCCACCAGGTGGCATATGTGGAAAACTTGTATCCTTTGCGATAATCGAACTTCTCGGTGGCGCGCATCAGGCCGATATTGCCCTCCTGGATCAGGTCGAGCAGCGACATGCCACGCCCAAGATATTTTTTTGCAATGGATACGACAAGGCGCAGATTTGCCTGGATAAGGCGCTCGCGCGCCGCCTGACCTTCCTGGACCCAGCGATGAAGCTGGGGGCGTTCTGCAGCGATGTAATCGCCATTCTGCAACCGCTCATTCGCCTGCTCGCCGCGTTCGACCTGTTGCGCCAGCATAATCTCTTCCTGGGCGGTCAACAGGTTCACCCGACCAATTTCACGGAGGTAGACCCGGACAGGATCATCGACTCCCACGCCGTCAATATCGGCGTCGAGGTCGTGATCCGGCGAGTCGTCATCCTGCTCGTGGGTTGCATGAAACAGGTCAGCATTGTGGTCGAAGGGATTGTGATCGCCAGCAGCACGCTCAAGTATCTGTTCGATAGTCTCGGGCGCCGGTTCGGCGGCAGGGCGATGGACACGAACGTGATTGCGCGGAGAGGTCTGCGACTCGTGGGCCGTGGCCAGGAAGGAGTCGAGGGGTTCTTTCACATTCCACCAGCCTTCTGTGCATAACGGCCTATCATAATGTGCATACGGTAAGATAGCACAAAAGTCGCACATCTTCAAGGACTATTTTGCACTAGTACCTGTCCTGGGGATGCCGTGCTATAATCTGTGGGAACCGAGAACCAAGAACTAAGAACCAAAAACCGAGAACCAAGAACTAAGAACCAAGAACCGAGAACCAAGAACTAAGAACCAAGAACCGAGAACCAAGAACTAAGAACCAAGAACCGAGAACCAGGAACCAGGAACAGTAAGGAGCGAACCGTGCAGATCTATCTGGATACCGCCAATCTGGACGAAATCCGCACTGCTGCAAGTTGGGGCGTACTGAGCGGCGTGACGACGAACCCGTCGCTGATGGCAAAGGAGAAGGGCGCCGATTTCAAGGCGACCATTCAGGAGATTGCGAGTCTTGTAGACGGTCCGATCAGCGCTGAGACGACCTCACTCGACGCGGACGGCATGGTGCGCGAGGGGCGTGAGTTCGCCGCCTGGCACCCGAATGTGGTGGTCAAGATACCGAGCACCACCGAAGGGCTGAAAGCCGTCTCGCGCCTGGCGCGCGAAAACATCCGCTGCAATGTGACCCTCTGTTTCAACGCAGTGCAGGCGCTCATGGCGGCGCGTGCCGGCGCGTACATCATCAGTCCATTCGTCGGGCGCATCGATGATGTAGGGATGGATGGCATGACCTTGATCCGCGAGATTGTGCAGATCTACCGGACACATAACATCCCGACGCTGGTGCTTGCGGCGTCGATCCGCCATCCACGGCACATTGTCGAGGCGGCGCTGGCGGGCGCGGATATTGCGACGTGTCCGTTCAAGGTGCTCGAGCAGAGTATGCGTCACCCCCTGACCGACATCGGCATCGAACGATTCCTGGCGGACTGGAAGGCATGGCAACAGGGCAGGTGAGGTGGAGTTCTCTGACAGCGCCTGCTCTGTGTGGAAGGCATCATGACATCACGATACACCGATCTCGACTGGCTTGCCATCAATACGATCCGCACGTTGTCGATTGATGCAGTGCAGGCCGCCAACTCCGGGCATCCCGGCATGCCGCTGGGCGCTGCTCCAATGGCATATGTGCTCTGGACGCGCTTTTTGCGCTTCGATCCGGGCGACCCGTCCTGGCCCGACCGTGATCGTTTCGTGCTGTCCGCAGGTCACGGTTCGATGCTCCTCTACAGCCTGCTGCACCTGACCGGCTTCGATCTCTCGCTCGATGAACTCCAGCGCTTCCGCCAGTGGGGGTCGAAAACGCCGGGTCATCCAGAGCGCCAGCTGACGCCGGGGATCGAGGTGAGCACCGGTCCGCTGGGGCAGGGGTTCGGCAATGGCGTGGGCATGGCGATTGCCGAGGCATTTCTGGCGGCGACCTATAACCGTCCAGGGCACACGCTGTTCGATCACTACACCTATGCGATTGTCAGCGATGGCGACTTAATGGAAGGCGTAGCCGCCGAGGCGGCGTCGCTGGCGGGGCATTTGAAACTGGGCAAACTGATCTATCTGTACGATGACAACCATATTTCCCTCGACGGTCCGACCAGTCTGGCGTTCACCGAAGATGTGCTGCTGCGTTTTGCCGCGTATGGCTGGCACACGGCGCGCGTCGCCGACGGCAACGACCTCGACGCTATCGAGGCGGCAATCCGTGAGGCGCAGGCGGTGACGGATCGCCCGTCGCTCATCGCGGTGCGCACGATCATCGGCTACGGCAGCCCAATGGCGGGCACAAACAAGGTGCATGGCAGTCCGCTCGGCGTCGATGGCGTGCGCGCGACGAAACAGGCGCTTGGGTGGAACCCGGATGCCGTATTCTACGTGCCGGACGAGGTTCGTTCGTTGATGCGCCTGGCGCGGGAACGTGGGGCTGCGCTGCGCGCCGACTGGCAGGCGCGCTTTGCGGCGTATGCGGCGGCGTATCCCGCCGAAGCCCGCGAGCTGCGCCTGGCGCTGGCAGGGAAACTGCCGGATGGCTGGGAAACGCGGTTACCGGCGTTCAGCGCATCCGGCGGCGACCTGGCGACGCGCGAGGCGTCCGGGAAGACGATCCAGGCGCTCTACGACGCAATTCCCTGGATGATCGGCGGTTCCGCCGATCTTTCGGAAAGCACGAAAACGCCATACACGACAACCGAAAGTTTTCAGGCGGACTGTCGCACCGGACGGGTAATCTGGTTCGGTGTGCGGGAACATGCGATGGGGGCGATCCTCAACGGCATGGCGGCGCACGGCGGCGTCAAATCCTACGGCGGAACGTTCCTGGTGTTTTCGGATTATATGCGCGGCGCGATCCGTCTGGCAGCGCTATCGCATCATCCCGTCGTCTACGTCTTCACCCACGATAGCATCGGTCTGGGGGAAGACGGTCCGACGCACCAACCGGTCGAGCAACTGGCGGCATTGCGCGCTATTCCCAATCTGTGGGTCATTCGCCCGGCTGATGCGAATGAAACCGTGGTCGCCTGGCGGATCGCCCTCGAGCGCGCTGATGGTCCCACGGCGCTGATCCTGAGCCGGCAGAAGTTGCCGGTGTTCGACCGGTCGGCGCTGGCGCCCGCCGAAGACGCGCGGCGCGGAGCATATGTGTTGCGCGACGCTTCGAGCGAGGCGCCGCACGTCATTCTGATGGCAAGCGGCTCGGAAGTCGCGCTGGCGCTGGCGGCGCTGGCGGCGCTGGCGGAACGCGGCGTAGCGGCGCGGGTGGTCAGTTTTCCGTCGTGGGAACTGTTTGCCCTGCAACCCCAGGAATACCGCGATCGCGTGTTGCCGCCCCAGGTGCGCGCGCGGCTGGCGATTGAAGCGGGGGTGGCGCAGGGGTGGGAACGCTGGGTCGGCGATTGGGGCGACTGCATCAGCGTGGAGACCTTCGGCGCCTCGGCGCCATACCAGGTCGTGTTCCGACAGTACGGATTTACGGTCGAGAACATTGTCGAGCGGGCGCTGAAGGTGTATGCGCGGGTTTCAGGACGGGAAGGTTGAAGGGGAGAGGGGTGAGGGGTGAGGGGTGAGGGGTGAGGCGAGAGGGGTGAGGGGTGGGGCGAGAGGCGAGAGGCGAGAGGGGTGAGGCGAGAGGGGTGAAGTCAGGGGTTGCGTAAAGGAAAGCGGTGCATGTTGAACGTGGGACAGTGAGTAAGCAGGGTCAAGCGGGCCGCTTGACCCATACGAACGGGGTTCCCTCTGTGTTCTCTGTGTCTCTGTGGTTCACCAAATCTGCTGTGACGGTCCAAGGAGGGCGCGATGTACATCGGAGATTGGCTGGCGCGACGAGCCGATCTGACGCCGCACAAGGTCGCGCTGCTTGATGCCGCAGATAACCTGCGACCGATTACCTTTCGCCAGTGGAATGCACATGTCAGCCGCACCGCCCGGTTTCTTGCCGGACGGTGCGGCGTGCAGTACGGCGACCGGGTGGCGGTGCTGGCGATGAATTGCGTCGCCTATCTCGACATCTGGTTCGCCTGCGGCAAACTTGGCGCCATCCTGCAGAACCTCAACTGGCGACTCACGCCGACAGAACTTGCAGGATTGATCACCGACGCCGAACCGGCGATTCTTATCTACGGACCGGATTTTGTGGAACAGGTGCGCGCTCTGCGCGCCTCCGGGATAGTCATGCCCGGCATCGCGCTCGATCCCGACCGTCGCGCCGACCCTGACGACGCAGTCTTCGCCGAACGCGACGCCTACCCGGACGATCCGCTTCAGGCGGTCGATCTCGTGGCGGATACGCCGTGGGTCATCTGCTACACCGGCGGTACGACAGGGTTGCCGAAAGGCGCTATTCTCACGCACGGTAACATCTTCTTCAATGCGGTCAACACAGTTGCCGGTTGGGGATTGCGCCCCGATGATGTGACCATCCTTAATGCGCCGCTGTTCCACACCGGCGGACTGAACGTTTTCACGGCGCCGCTGGCGCATATCGGCGGCACATCGATTGTCTGCCGGCAATTCGATGCCGATCAGGTGTTCGATCTGATCGAGCAGCAGGGCGTGACGATTTACTTCGGCGTGCCGACGATGTTCCTGGCATTGCAGCGCCATCCGCGCTGGGAAACGGCGGATTTCTCGCGGGTGCGCTGGATGATCAGCGGCGGTGCGCCCTGCCTGCCGCCGGTGTTCGAGACCTTCCGCCGGCGCGGCATACCCTTTCGCACCGGCTATGGATTAACCGAAGCCGGACCAAATACCTTCTGGCTGCCCGACGACGACGTTGAACGCAAGGCGGGATCGGTCGGGTACCCGTTGCCGCATATCGACCTCCGCCTGGTGACTGAGCGCGGCGAACCATGCGCACATGGCGAGGTCGGCGAGTTGCAGATTCGCGGGGCGCATGTCTGCGCCGGATACTGGCGACGACCGACGGAAACGGCGAAAACGCTCGTCGATGGCTGGTTGCGCACCGGCGACCTGGCGCGGCGCGATGACGACGGATGCTACACTATCGTCGGGCGCCTGAAGGATGTTATCATTTCCGGTGGTGAGAATATCTATCCGGCTGAGGTGGAAGCGGCGCTCGCCGGGCATCCGGCGATAGCGGAGGCGGCGTTGATCGGTGCGCCCGATCCGACGTGGGGTG
Organism: Roseiflexus sp.; assembly: GCF_057785375.1. Classification (NCBI taxonomy): domain Bacteria; kingdom Bacillati; phylum Chloroflexota; class Chloroflexia; order Chloroflexales; family Roseiflexaceae; genus Roseiflexus; species Roseiflexus sp. The sequence continues at coordinate 9,685 of NZ_JBYNRX010000030.1, read as the reverse complement.
AAGTCGGATGGGCGGTTGTGGTGCTGCACGATGCGTTTCGCCAACAGGCGACCGACATCGAGCGGCAGATTCTCGACTACTGCCGTGACCGGCTGGCGCGGTACAAAATCCCGAAGCGCGTCATTGTCGTGGATGCTCTGCCGCGCACCGGCGCCGGGAAAGTCGATAAACGCGCATTGCGGCGGGAGTTTATCGTTGAAGGTTGAAGGTTGCGTCCACGAAGAACACCAAGAGACACGAAGGATGGATATGGGCTGCGACCGGGCGCCGGCGAAGGGCGTCCTTTCCCACAGGCGCAGGCGCCTGACGCCCCTTCGTGGATCGTTGCGTCCACGAAGAACACCAAGAGACACGAAGGATGGATATGGGCTGCGACCGGGCGCTGGCGAAGGGCGTCCTTTCCCGCAGAAGCAGGCGCCTGACCCTCCTTCGTGCGCCTTCGCGTTCTTCGTGGATCATCACGTGTGAGTTCAAAGTTGAACAAAGGAAGCGGGGGCGCTATGCACATTGGCGGGTTACTTTCACATCATGCGCAGTATCGACCGAACCACGCTGCGGTCATTGTCGGTGACGTGCGGTTGACCTATCGCGAGTTCAATGCACGGGTCAACAAGGCGGCGCATGCACTGCTGAACCTGGGGTTGACCAAAGGCGACAAAATTGCGACGGTGCTACCGAACTGCATGGAGTTGCTCGAAGTCTACTGGGCTGCGGCGAAGACCGGTCTGGTCGTCGTGCCGATGAGTACGCTGCTGCGCGGGCAGGGGCTGGCGTCACTGCTGCGCGATTCGGATACCGCTGCGGTGGTGACCGATGCGGCGCATGCGCCGGCGCTCGATTCGGTGCGCGGCGATCTGCCGATCGATCCGGAGCGGTTCCTGATCACCGATGCCGCCGACATGCCAGGGTACCGCGATTACCAGGCGCTGATTGCGCCAATGCCGGAGCGCGATCCGACCGGGATCGAACTGTGCGCCGACGACCCCTACAACATCATGTACAGCAGCGGCACGACCGGTTTGCCGAAAGGCATCGTCCTCACCCACGGAGTGCGCGCCGGGTACGGCACAATCTTTGCGTCGTCGTACCGCATCACGCCGGAGAGCGTCATTCTGCACGCCGGTGCGCTGGTGTTCAACGGCGCCTTCCTGACGTTCATGCCCGCATTCTACCTGGGAACGACGTACATCCTGATGAAGGCGTTCAATGCGCGGGAGTTGATCGAGACCGCAGCGCGTGAGAAGGTGACGCACATCAAGATGGTGCCATCGCAGATTGTTGCGCTCCTCAACGAACCCGACTTTGATGAGCGGCATCTGCCGTCAATCGCAATGCTCGGCTCGGTCGGCGCGCCGTTGCACATGGAGCATAAACTCGAACTTGAACGGCGCTTCCCCAACCGACTCTACGAACTGTATGGACTGACCGAAGGGTTCATGACCATTCTCGACAAATACCACCGGGGCGAGAAACTGGCATCGGTCGGCGTGCCGCCGCCGTTTATGGACATCAAGATCATCGACGACCAGGGGCGCGCATTGCCGCCTGGCGAAGTCGGCGAGATCTGCGGGCGCGGCCCGCTGATGATGAGCGGGTACTACAAGCGCCCTGATCTGACGGCGCAGGCGATCGTTGATGGCTGGCTGCACAGCGGTGACATGGGGTATGTTGATGAGGACGGATTTCTCTACCTGGTGGATCGCAAAAAGGATATGATCATCTCCGGCGGCATCAACGTCTTCCCACGCGACATCGAAGAAATCATCGTGCAACACCCGGCGGTGCGCGAGGCGGCGGTCTTTGGCGTGCCAAGCGAGAAATGGGGCGAAACGCCGCTGGCAGCAGTCATTCTGAAGGCGCCGGGGCTGGCGTCGGCGGAAGAATTGCAGGAATGGATCAATGCGCGCGTCGAAGCCGGGTACCAGAAAGTGTCGCAGGTGGTGATCATGGACGATTTTCCGCGCAGCGCGGCGGGCAAAACGCTCAAGCGCGTCATGCGCGACGAGTACTGGAAGGGGCGGGAACACAAGATCTAGACGCAATATCGTATAAGCGCACACAAAGGCGCGAAGACACGAAGACTTCGATATGAAGCCGCCGATGATGGCTCATCATCTGAATTGAGACGAATATCAAACGGCGGCGTGCATCGTTCGATAGTGAGTTGGAGGTGCCATCATGCCTTTCGTAACGGCGGGCGACCTGAACGTTCACTACATGGAGCGCGGCGCTGGCGAGCCGGTGATCCTGCTGCACGGCAACTGGGCGACATGCGGGTGGTGGGAGCCAACGCTGAACCTGCTGCCAGAGGGGTACCGCGGTCTTGCGCCGGATATGCGTGGGCGCGGGAAGACAGAGGGACCGGACCACGACTATAGTTTGACAGCACTGGCACAGGATACGCTGGCATTCGCCGATGCGCTCGGATTGGAACGCTTCCATCTGGTAGGACATTCGCTCGGCGCGGGGGTGGCGATACAACTGGCGCTCGATCACGGTGAGCAGGTGTTGTCGCTGGCTGCGGTTGCGCCGCCGTGGGTCGATGGCATGCCGGCCGAAGCCAATTCGCCGGAGCGCCAGCAGATGTTGAAGGCGAACTTCGATCTGTTTGCGATGGCGTTGAAGGCGCTGGCACCAACGGCACCCGACGACGCCTTCTGGCGTCGCCTTGTCGCCGAGGGACACGAGCAGCGGATCGAAGCGGCGCTAGGGGCGATCACTGCGCTGGCGAACTGGGCGCCAGGGGATGCGCTGCGTGCGATTGCCTGCCCGAAACTGGTCATCGCCGGCGAGAACGACATTCTGGTAACGCAACCGGTGGCAAGTCGCGCTGCCGAGGCGCTTGGCGCGCAGTTGATGGTCATTCCCGGCGTCGGGCACTCGCCGAATATCGAAGCGACTGCCGTGTTCGTCGAGTTGCTGGTGGACTTGTGGCGGAGTGTGAAGCGGTGAAGAGTGACGTTGCGCTGTAGGGAGCGAGGCAGCACCGCCCCCCGCTGTGCCCCGCCGCCGGGGGTGAGGCGCCGCCGCGCCCTTACGTGCTCCTACGTGCCCCTGCGATGATGGGCGCATTACCGCCGCGCCCCGCCGTACCGCCGGGCGAGGGAGCGCCGCGCCCCTGCTGCCGATGGCTATCGTCCAAAGATTTCTGGATACCGCTCGATCACCTCCCTGAGGTCGTGGTCGTAGCGAACCACGATCACCCGATAGCCGTGGCGTTCCAACTCGGCGCGCACCTCGCGATCGCGGGCGTCTTGCGCCGGTTCGACATGCACGGCGCCATCGCAAAAGATGCAGACGTTCGGCTCGTAGAAAAAGTCGGGGACGCACGATGGTTGGGTGATGCGCCGTTGAGCATCGTCGGGCAGGCGGTGACCTCCTTCGGCGAGTGCAGCCAGGAAGCGGCGCTCCAGGATCGGAACGGGAGTCGGCGAGCGATTGCAACCACGCAAGATGCTCACTGCGCGAGCGATCCTTGACCCGCAGTTCAACCCGGCTGTGCGCCAGCCAGAGCAGGGGGTCCCGAATGCTGCGGCGATCCAGCAGCAACGCCTCGCCCTGATTTTCAAAACTGAGCAGGCACTCGTAGCACGCGGCATGGCATGCAGGTTTGAGATCGGCGCCCGCTTCATCGAAATGGCAGATCGCCAATGCCGCACGCGCAACCTGTGCGAAGGCGTCCGCTTCCTCGATCAGTCGGCGCAACACGCCGGCGCCGCCCTCTGACGCCTCATACAGCAAAATGGACTGATGCTCGCCTGTGCCGATGCGCTCGGCGACCAATTCCCCCTCCTCCAACTGGAACGCCTCCTCAATTCCGCGTTTGAGCGCGGCGCGCAGGGTGATTTGCATGTGGTCAGACCGCAGTTCGGGCGAGACGATGCGGATCAGGAGCGCATTCTGAATTGACTGCACGGCAAGGTACGCCCGTTCCAAGCGCGGCTGACGATGGGACGGACGACGGTCCGGCTCGTCGTTCGGGCGAAGCGCTTCACCGCTCTCCATATCGATAAGAAAGCCGTCGTGCCGACCGCCGAGCCAGCCGCGGTTGATACGGAGCAGGGTTGCAGCCGGGGCGTAGATCAGGTGAACGAGCGACCGACCATCGGCGACCACATCGGCTTCGTGCAAGCGCGCGCCGTCGCTTGTCGATGGGAACTGAAAGAATGTCTCGATCCGGTAGCCGCGCCGACGGCGTTCTTCCTCGTCGGCGGTAATGCGGGCGCGCCGCCGCATCCGCACGTTGGGCATGTCGAGCAGCGGAGCGAGCAGGCTGTTTTCGCCGTCGAAGCGTGCGCCGCAGGTTGGACAGAGATCGAGATCGGGTGCCGCGAATGCGCCACAGGTGAGACACAAGCGTTTGCGGCTGATCCGTTCATCAAGGCCGCCCGGCGGCGCGGTAAACGCCACCGTCTCCCACTGCCCGCCTTCGTGATAAAAGAAGTTATGCGGCGCAAACTCGCGGATGGCGAGGAACCGCGGACGGGCAATGAAGTCGCCGTCTTGACCACGCGGCGCCCATGCACGCACCGGCAGCGCCGGGAAGTTGTAGCCCGGCAGAAAGCCTTCGCCGGCCAGATAGCGGTAGGGGTAGAAGTCGCCTTCTTCGCGGGCGACATTCACTTGCAGCAACAGATTCAACTGACGGCGCGCTTCGTCCTGTTTGCGCCGCGCGCGTTCTTGCTCGTCGCGGGTGCGGGCGCGATCCTCTTCGTCGCGCGCGGCGGCGCGCTGCCGTTGTGCAGCGCGGTACAGTTCGCGCCAGCGGTCGAAGGCGCGGTCGAATTCCTCCGGTGCCGCGCGGATAACCTGTTCAACCCATTGCTCGTTGAACCGGCGACTATCAACCAGAAGGCTCTCGTCGGCGCGGAGGAGCGTCATCGCACGCTCGCGCAGCGCGGCGCAGGCTTCGTCGCTCAGCCGGATCTGGCAGGCGACATGCTCACGGAGCGGAAGATCATCGCTCTTATCGGTGTCAATCACCTGTTCGATGGATTGTCCGAGCGGAAGCCCGATATGCGTCAGCCACAGCGCGTGGATATGCGCTCTGAGCAACGACTCGTTTGCGAGGTCGAGGCGCGGCGGACGCACGCTGCCGGCCACCATGTCGGTTTGGCGTTGGAAGAAGTATTGATCGTGATTATTCGATGCGCCGCAGTAGGTGAAGATCACGCCAGGCTGCCCTTGCCGTCCGGCGCGTCCGCTCCGCTGCGCATAATTTGCCGGCGTAGGCGGCGCGTTGCGCAGATGCACCAGTTCAAGGTCGGCGATGTCGACGCCGAGTTCCATAGTGGGTGAGCACACCAGATACGGCAGCCGCCGACCGAGGTCTCGTTCCCTGGTGCGATCCGTTTCTTCCCAGCGGAATCGCCGCTCACGGCGCTCGCGCTCGCCGACGGCGACGACCTGCGCCGTATGTTCCCGCGCTTCTAATGTCGCCAGTTCGGTCGCCGGCCGGCGATAGAATTGGCGGAAAAACGCATTGACCGGTCGGCGGGCGCCGGCGGCTCCTTGCCCCGAAGAACGCCGGCGATAGAGCGGATCGGGCGGCGGCGGCGTCCCATCGCCGAGCCGCCAGATCAGGCATGCCGGATTGAGCCGATACGCATCGCCGCCGGCGGTCTGAAACCGCGCGAGAAACCCTTGCCGCACCAGAAGATCGAGCAGGGCGCGGATCGTCGGTTCATACGCCTCTTTGGAAAGACCGAGGCGCGCCTGGAAGAAGCGACCGATAAGGCTGCGCGGTCCCAGACTGAGGACATGGTCGTTGGCGCGACCATTCCCGGACTGAAGCGCAAACCAAGACGCCGGTCGCAATTCATCGTAGTCGGGATCGAGACCCCAAAACTCATTCAGATCGTTGAGGCAGCGCCGCTGCAACTGTTGCTGGGTGTTCTCGCTCAAGACGTCGGCGTCAATCGCAAGTTTCCGCCGAAAATGATCAAGCAGGACGCGCAGGATGGTTGTCCGCTCCGCTTCGTCGGCGACGGCAAGCGATGGCGCAATCGCGCCGAGGTCTGGGCTGCGCGCCAGGTCATCGAGCGCACGATACGTCACGACGAGCAAGCCGACCTGTTCGAGATTGGGATGCACCAGCCGCCAGCCGCACCGCAAGTCTTCATACAGGCGATATTCGGTCAGTTGGGTGAACGTCTCCCACACCGCTTTCGCCGCAGGAGAAGACGGATCGAGCTGACTGTTTTTCGCAATGTCGGCGATGGTCAAGCCGGACGCAGCGACGACGGCTTGGGCGACATCGGCGAACGTCAGCGCCTGATGCCGTTGCGCTGCTGCGTGCAGCGCCGCACGCAGCAGCGCAACGTGAACAAAGTCGTTGAAGTGGCCGGCCTGGAATGACGCATCCTGGCGGTTATCGGTGAAGGTGAGCAGCTTATCGCGGGCCGCCCGGGTCCGTGCGGCGTGGCGCAACAGCGAGGTCGCCATCATGGTCGTGGCGCTTGATCGTCCTTCGCTGGAGAGCGAGGCCAGTTTCGCAAACTCTCGCTCATGACCGGTGTAGAACTCGCCGCAGGCAAGACACAGCGCAAACGGCGCCGGCTGCCACCACATTTTGTGCGCATCCGCTTGCTCCGCCGTGCTGTACGTCCCATCGGCGCGCACCCATACCGCCGTGGGCGCCCGACCGCGCCAGTTTGCCCGCAGCCTTCCTTTCGGGTCGTACCACTCTTCCGGGATGTGGTCAGCGGACCAGTCGCCCTCGGCGGACGCCGGCATGAGGTAGCCCGTCGTCAGTCCGTCCTCATCCGGCAATTCTCTCGTTGCGAGCGGCAAGAAGCGATCGTCCGCCCGCACGACGTGGTAGTAGTCTTGACCGCACTGACGGCAAAACTTGACGGGCGCCAGCAGCTTGCCGTCGGCAGTTTGCATTTGGCCGTCGAACGAGAAGGTGCGGTCGGACGCCGACTCAAGCGTCGCATAGAGGGTTTGACCTTGACTGATGAACTGATGCAGCTTGAAACTCATCCCCTGACCGCCGGTCAACGTGTTTCCCTGTATGAGCGCATTGCGGAGCGCATCGGCGCAGTGTTGCGGATCGGCGCCGGTCTGCGCGGCGAGATGGCGCGCGACCTCGGAGAGCGGACGGGGCGCGCGTCGCTTCAACCGGCCATCAGGTTCGACGGCGAGACCAAGTTCATATTCGACATAGCGAACGAGGGGATGGCGGCGGAAGGCGGCGAGGTCGGTCGGGAGCGGTCGATCCATCGCCTCGCGCAATTCGTCGGGAGACGGCGGGGCGCCTTCGCTGAACGGGGTCAGCGTCTCTTCAATCACCTGATCGGGCGCGAACGGATGACCGAAGAAGCGGGTCGCAAACTCGGCCACGCTGCGTCGTCGTTCGGCGGCGTCAGCATCAGGTCGCGCCACCATTGTCGCGCTGGCGCCGATGTGAAGGAGGTCATGCAGGTTGCAGCGCTCTTTCAGACGGCGCACGAGCATTGCGACATCCGCACCCTGGCGACCGCGATAGGTGTGGAGTTCGTCGAAGACCAGGAAGCGCAACGCGGCGGCATGGTCGAACAAGTGACGATCCTCGGCGCGGACGAGCATCAATTCGAGCATGATGTAGTTGGTGAGGATCACGTGTGGTGGATGCTGCCGCATCGCTTGACGCTCATCGTCACTTACCTCACCGGTATACTTGGTGAACCGCACCGGGAATCGCCGACCGGTCCGCTGCTCGTACTGCGTTCGCAATTTTTGCAGCCCTTGGAGCTGCGAGTTTACCAGTGCGTTCATGGGGTACACCACCAGTGCAACGAGGCGTTCCTCGTGCTGCACGTGGCGAATGACGTGATCGATGATGGGCAGGAAATACGTCAAGCTCTTCCCGGAACCGGTGCCGCTGGTGATGACGAAACTTTTGCCGTCGCGCGCCTTGGTGATCGCCTCTTCCTGATGGCGATAGAGGCGGAAGGGCGCGCCGGTATCGGTCCGAAAGATGCGGGCGGTTTCGGCGGCGATGACTCCGTTCTTCGCAAGAGCGTCCACCGTTGCTCCAGGCGTGTAGCTTGGACTGAGCTGGACGAGCGGTTCGGGCCAGAAGCGCGATTCCTCGTTCAGGTTTCGATCCACGAACTCCCGCGCGCGTTCGTCGGCGATCTGGATGAAGGAGTGAACAAAGTCGCGGTAATCGGCAATCACCGATTCATGGAGATCGAAGATGGTATGCTTCATGGGTCGCCTCGATGCAGTGTGTGTTCTTGTTATTCTCCTCTCCCGCCAAGGGGAGAGTTCCCTCACCCCCCTTGCCCCCCCCGCCCACGAGGGGAGAGGGGGGATGCGCTCGTTGCCCCCTCTACCTCATTGTCCTCCGTGCCCCTGCCCCTCACCCCCCTTGCCCCCCTCTCCCACGAGGGGAGAGGGGGGATGTGTCATTGCAAGGGAGCGGGGTGCCCGACGCAAGCTCCTGCTTGCAGGTGGGTGCTTGTATGTCATTGATTCGGATGGGGGCGGAATTCATTCCGCCCAGCTCGTGCTCGGCGCCCGTCCTCCTGCGGGCGGAATGAATTCACCACAGGAGAGATTATGAGTAAGTTGTCACTGTAGACGACTCCGAATCTTGTTCTTGGCTCTTGTAAAAACAGCGCTTATGTTGGCGCCTGAGCAAAACGAACCTGCTTCTCTGTCACTACCACAAAGTGGTCTGCCAACTGATCTGCATATTGTTCCAATAATCGCCGGAGAATTGCAATTTTGTTTACTGCACGTTCATCCTCAAGCCGTAAAAGTATAACGCCTCGATGAGGGCGGCGTTCTCGATAGATTTTCTCGCCAAAATCTTTGTCATTCGTAATTAAAACCTAATTTTCGGTAAATGCCTTTGCAATAAGTGTATCGTCATCTAGACCACGAGCTTCCTCATATACTGAGAAGACCTCATGCTTTTGCTCACGCAACCAACGGGCTACCGTCGGGCCTGTGCACTCATCGACAAGGAAACGCATTTAGGTTAGCTCCGCTAATGGCATGAATGATGTATTTGCCAAAGATTTCGCTGCAAAAAGTAAGCATGCATAAATATCTTCACGTGATATACCCTCATATTCATCCAGAATTTCTGAAACTGTTGCACCATGAGCCAATAGATTGAGGATGTATTCTACCGTCAACCGGGTTCCCTTGATGACCGGCTTTCCCACCATAATGTTGGGGTCGAGTGCGATACGCTCGAGAAGTTGTTGTTCTGTCATCGTTTCATCATCCTTGAGTCCTGAGTATTTAATCGGCAGTAAGGCGGTCATAGACTCCCGCCGACAAAAGATTTTCCTTAAGTACACCCGTTATCGGTTTGGGTTAGCCTTGAGCTGGGCCGCACACTTATACATAGAGAAAGCTGAACAACGAACACGAACCCTTCGTGCAGCAATCTGCTGTCAAGTATGGTCAACTCCCTCATTTCTAGTCACTGGAATATTGCTCCTCGCTTATCTCAAGTGTACTTGTTTCGAGTTCGGTACGCAAGCGTATGTTCATCCCCCGATTACAGTGCGCCCGTTGCCCCCTCTCCCCCCTTGCCCCCCTTCTCCCACAAGGGGAGAGGGGGGAGGCGCTCGTTGCCCCCCCTCCCCCCCTGGCCCCCCATCTCCCCCCAGGGGGGAGGCGCTCCTTTTAGCCCCCTCTCCCCCCTTGCCCCCCTCTCCCACAAGGGGAGAGGGGGGAGGCG
>NZ_JBYNRX010000029.1:0-51690 GCF_057785375.1 Roseiflexus sp. | reverse complement strand
GGGGGTGAGGGGGTCCCTCTCCCCTGGCGCGAGCGGGGGGCACGGGGGTGAGGGGCGCCTCCCCCCTCTCCCCTCGTGGGAGCGGGAGGCACGGGGGGTGAGGGGGCATATACTGGACAGATCACCAACCGGTGCTATAATAGAACATCGGTACGAGAAATGACGTGCATATGGAGCCGTGTATGACCCCCGCCGAGCGTCGCGCTTTCGAGCGACAGTTGCAACAGGAATTCCCCGGTCTCGAACTGCACGCCTGGTATCGCCAGTATCGCAGCCTCAAAGCGGCGTATCCCGACGCCATCCTGCTCTACCGCCTGGGCGATTTCTACGAAACGTTCGACGATGACGCCAAACTGGTCGCCGACCTGCTCGAGGTGACGCTTACCTACAAAGAGTTCGCCAGCCAGAAGGGGCGCGATCAGAAGCAGCGCTGCCCGATGGCAGGCATGCCGTACCATGCCATCGAAGGATATGTTGCGCGGCTTGTCGGCGCCGGCTACCGCGTCGCCATCGCCGAACAGATCACCGAAACTCCCTCCAGCCGCACCGATACCCGTCCACGCTCGATTTTCGCCGCCGGCATCGAGCAAACGGCGCTTGCCGGCAGCAACAAAATGGTCGAGCGCAAGGTTGTGCGCGTCATCACCCCCGGCACGATTATCGAAAGCGGGATGCTCCCCGCCGAACGCAACAACTACCTGGCTGCCCTGATCGCCGCCCATGGCCGCATCGGGCTGGCATACGCCGACCTGAGCACCGGCGAGTTTGCCGCCGCCGAGTTCGGCGGCGAACGCGCAGCACAGCAGGCGCAGGGTGAACTGACGCGCCTCAATCCGGCGGAAATCCTGGTTCCAGACCACGCCGACCTCCGGTTGCCCGGTCTTGAGCCATCCAGCGCCCGCCTCGAACACGACCTGGAGTTCCTCACCCGCGAGGAACGCGAACGGGTCCTCCCCGGCGAACGTGTCGCGCGGCGCGTCGAGCGGGAGAATAACGCGCGCTGGGCGCACGGGCGCGTGACCGCCTGGCCCGAACGACGCTGGGACCTGCGCAATGCCCATGATACGCTACTCCATCAGTTCGGCGTCCATTCGCTCGCCGGCTTCGGGCTGGCGGATCGTCCGCTGGCAATCCGCGCCGCCGGCGCGATTGTGCAGTATGCGCGCGAAACGCAGCAGGGAATGGTCGCCAACCTGCGCACCATCCGCGTGTACACCCCCGGCGATGCCATGTTCCTCGATCCGCAGACACAGCGGAACCTGGAACTCCTGGAGGGGAATAGCGGTACGACCCGCGGTTCGCTGATCGGCGTCCTCGACCAGACGCGCACGCCGATGGGGGCGCGCCTGTTGCGCCGCTGGATTTCACAGCCGCTCTGCGACCTTGCGCGGTTGCGCGCGCGCCACGACGCGGTGGAATACTTCGTCAACGACGCTGTCCTGCGCACGTCGGTGCGCGAAACGCTGCGGCGCGTCGGCGACATGGAACGGGTGGTCAACCGGATCATCCAGGGAAGCGGCGTGGCAACGCCGCGCGACATGACGCGGCTGCGCGATGCCTTGCGCGCGCTCCCTGACCTGGTCGCCGCGCTGGGAGATTGGACGCCGCCGCAGGAGGATGTCGATCTGAGCGGGATTCGCGCCCTCCAGGAAGCCGTGGCGGTCGGCGCTGCGCCTGTCGATGACGTATCGCCGCCGGAAGATGTCCAGGATGACCAGGAACCGGCGATCAGCCTGCGGGCGCAGCGCGAAGCGCGTCGGCGGGTATCGGCGCGCTTCGCCGGGGACGATCTGTTCGATGACGGCGAGGACAACGCCGGCGAGTCCGATCCGTCGCTGGCGCCTGTGGCAACGACGCCATCAGCCGCATCCGCCGAAGCATCGTCGGTTGCGCCGCCGAACGATCACACGGATACCCTGGCGCTCGATGTATGCAGCGACATCCTGGCGTTCCTCGAAACCGCCATCGACGACGACCCACCCGCATTGCTCGGCGCATCCAACTACCTCCGCGCCGGAGAGAATGGCGAACCGCCGCGCCGCGTCATTCGCCCGGGCTTCGAGCCGGAGATCGATCAGGTCGTGGCGGCAAGCCGCGACGCGCAGCGCTGGATCAGCGAACTCGAACCGAAAGAACGCGAGCGCACCGGCATTAAGTCGCTGCGCGTCGATTACAACCGCGTCTTCGGCTATTACATCGAGGTGCCCAAAACCTATGCCGATCAGGTGCCAAAGCATTACATCCGCAAACAGACGCTGACGACCGGCGAACGCTACTTTACCGACGAACTCAAACGCTACGAAGAGATCGTCGAACAGGCGCAGCAACGCCTGATTGACCTGGAACGGCGCGCATTCGCCCGTATTTGCGATACGGTGGCTGGCGCAGGAGCGCGGTTGTTGCGCACCGCGCGTATGATTGCCGCCACCGATGTCTTCGCGGCGCTGGCGGAAGCGGCAGTGCGCGGTCGCTATACGCGCCCGGAACTACACGACGACACCCGCCTGCGCATCATCGGCGGTCGGCATCCGGTGGTCGAGCAGACCCTCGATGAAACCTTCATTCCCAACGACATCGAGATGGATACCGAGACGCGCCAGATCTGCCTGATCACCGGTCCGAACATGAGTGGCAAGAGCACCGTGCTGCGTCAGGTGGCGCTGATTGCGCTTATGGCACAGATCGGCTCATTCGTGCCCGCCGATGCCGCCGAGATTGGGCTGGTAGACCGTATTTTCACGCGCATTGGCGCGCAGGACGATATTGCCACCGGGCGCAGCACCTTCATGGTCGAAATGACCGAAACGGCGGCGCTGCTGGCGCAGAGCACGCGCCGCAGCCTGATCATCCTGGACGAAGTCGGGCGCGGTACCAGCACCTATGACGGCATGGCGATCGCGCAGGCAGTCATCGAATACATCCACAACGAGCCACGCCTCGGCTGCCGCACCCTCTTTGCCACCCACTACCACGAACTGACCGACCTGGAGCGCACCCTGCCGCGCCTGAAGAACTACCACATGGCAGCAACCGAGCAGGACGGGCGAGTGGTGTTCCTGCACGAACTGCGTCCCGGCGGCGCCGACCGGTCGTATGGCATTCACGTGGCGGAACTGGCAGGCATTCCGCAAACGGTCATCCGTCGCGCCTCGGAACTGCTGGCGGAACTCGAGCGCCGCGCGCCGCGCAGTACGCCGCCGCCGGCAACCACGCGCGATGACGAACATCCGTCCGCCGGGCGAACCGCATCGCGCAGCCACAGCGCGGCGCGCGGCGCTCAACCGCACGCACCGGACGGTCAACTGTCGCTTTTCGACCTGACGCCAGGACCGGTGCTGGAGATGCTGCGGCGACTCGACATTAATCAGTTGACGCCGCTGGAAGCGCTGAACAAACTGCACGAACTGCAAAAACTGGCGCGCACGAGCGGCGGGTAGCATCACCAGATGAACGGGAGGAGTTTCTTCACACGCTTCTGGTAAGCAGCATATTCCGGGTAGCGCTCGACAAGCCAGCGCTCTTCGCGGCGTGATTTGAAGTGGAAGAAGACCAGCAACGCGACGCTCAATGCCAGCGCGACAATGCTGCCGCGCACCAGCGACCAGCCAAAGGCGCCGAGGATAATGCCGCTATAGATTGGATGGCGCACGATGGCATAGACGCCGTTCTGGACGAGTCTGCCATTATCACGCGGTCGCGGGAAGGGGGTCAGGTTTGCGCCGAGGTGCAGCAGTCCCATGCCTGCCAGCGCCATGCCGCACCCTCCCAGGATGAAGCCGACGATCAGCGCGCCCTGTTCGCGCAGCAACGGCAGCGCCGGCAACCCTGGCAGATCCGGCGGCGCCAGCACAAGCGCGAAGAGCAATCCAAACTGCGCGCTCACCCACCACCCGCCGCGTGCAATGAAGGTTTGCATCAGAGACCGTGCTTTCTGTATCATGACTGGTGAGCGGACTAACGTGCGACCGGGTAGGCGAAGGCAATGCCTTCGCCTACCCAACGATACCTTTCTGGATAGGCTCTAACAATTGCCCGTGTTGACCTTCGTGCGGCTGACGTTGGCTTCGACAGGCTCAGCCAGCGTCGGTCGCTCCACATCAGTCCGGGTTGTGGTTGATCGCTCGATTATGTCATACATACGCGGTCATTTGGACCAATATATGGTTGTTGAGAACATCATCCGGCATCGCCCGGTGCAGCCCGCGCAGGCGGGCTTGGGGCCCGTAGCCTGCAGCTTCAGCCGCCGGGCGGACTGCCAACGCGCGTGGTGGATCGCCACGCTGTGCGAACCGGGCGCGCGAACATCTTGTCTGACTGACCGCACGTGAGGATCATAACCTGACCCCTGCGCGGGACCTCGCATTCCACAGCCGCGACGTCAGCCGCCAGGCGAGAGAGGCGAGCGGAATATCCATTCACAACCCATTAGTCGCAGTCGGTCATTGGTAACAGGCTCATCCTGGCGCCACAAAAATGGATTTCTGGAGATACACGATGCACGGAAACGAGTCCTCCTACACCAGCGCGCTGGAACATATCGCCATCGCCGACGAACGCACCGCCGGGCGCATCTTCATGCGCGGGCGCGACCGCGCGGCGTTGCTGCACCGCCTCTCCACCAACGACATCGAGCGCCTGAAGCCGGGCGAAGGAACACTGACCGTCCTTACCACCCCGATCGGGCGCATCATTGACGTGCTGACCGTTCACACGCTCGACGATGCGTTGCTCATTGTCGCCAACCCCGACCAGGGACCGCCGGTGTTCAGGCATCTGCGCCAGAACATCTTTTTCAACGACCAGGTGACCCTGGAGGCTGCCGGACGAACCCACACGCAACTTGCAGTGTACGGCCCGCAGGCGGCGCGCGTGCTCGCAGAACTGACCGGCGCAGAGATCCATCTGCCATTGCATGGTATCACAACCGCAACGCTCGCAGGGGTAAGTCTGCTGCTCGCGCGCCGCAAGCCGATCGGCGGCAACGGTTTCACGCTCTACCTTCCGTCCGATGGATACGATGCCGTCCACGTCGCACTACGCGGCGCCGGCGCAGCAACGCTGGACGCCAGCACACTCGACGTGCTGCGAGTCGAACAGGGGTATGGCGCATTCGGGCGCGAACTGAGCCAGGAGTACATTCCACTGGAAACCGGGCTGCTGGATGCAGTGAGTTTCACCAAGGGATGCTACGTCGGGCAGGAAATCATCGCGCGCATGGAGAGTCGCGGTCGCCTGGCGAAGCGCCTTTGTGGTCTCCGGTTGAGCCAGCCGGTCGCAGCGCCGGCAAAACTCCAGGCTGACGGGAAAGATGCCGGCGATCTGACGAGCGCCGTCGTGTCGCCGCGGTTTGGACCGATCGCACTGGCGTATGTCCGCGCCGCGTATGCCGAACCGGGGATGATCGTCGAGGTAGCGGGGTCCACAGCGACCGCCAGCGTGGTCGAACTGCCATTTTCGGAGTAAACGGGCGCTATTCCTCGCCACGCAACCGGCGCAGTTCGGCTTCCAGCGCGCGCAGGCGCGCTTCGGCGGCGGCGCGCGCTTCAGCCTCTACCGCTGCGCGAGCGTCGGCATCCATCCGGGCGCGCGCCTGCGCTTTGGCTTCTGCCAGCGCCTCCGCCACCCGCTCCTCCGATTCGACGACCATCTCAACCAGATTGGCATAGTCGCCCATCCGCCGTCCCTGCTCGTCGAAGCAATACACCTCGTTCTCCTGCACCCCGATCCAGACCCGCAGCGGTGCGAGCCAGAGCCATCCCCGCTCGTCCGGCTGCATCGTTCGGCAGGCTGTTCCTGCGCGCTCATAGCCGACAACGCGCACGACCGGCGTTCCGCGCCGCTCGACGGCGTCCACAATCACATAGAATGGCACGCCCGCCAGGTCGTAATGATCCACTTTCTCATACAGGTCGAACCGGCGCGTTTCCGGTGACGTCACCTCGACAATCAGCGTCAGGCGCACCCCTTCCTGCGCCACGTTGAACGTGCTCCACGCGGTGAGCATCGTCGAACCGCAGTTGCGCACTGCCTGCACCCCGAAGATCACCATCATGTCGGGACCGTGGGGGCGCAACTCGGGAAGGTCCCAGGCGATACGCACATCACTGAGAACGACGGCGTCGGGGCGGTCCGCTGTGCGCGCCAGAAAGACGTTCGTCAGGTAGCGGACGCGCCGCTGATGAATGACACAGCACCCGGTTGCCCTCCTCGGGGTGCAGCAGGTCGATGAGCCGCAACGGAACAAGTTCCTCATCGAAGTAGCCGTCGCCAAGGTCACGGCGCACAATACGCCACCCGTAGCGGAACGGGTCCTCAGCGGGCGCATCAGCGGAAGGTGTTGGATTGGGAAGCGTGGTCGTCATAATTTCAGTATACCATACCATCGGCGGCGGGGGCGCCCCCGCTGGATGACTGTCACCTGATGCCTCGACACCCCGCTGACGCATCCGAATGCCGGGCTTGCCGCCAGCTCCTGGACTGCGCCCATTGCCCGCAGGTGACAGTCATCTGCGCCCATGCCACCCAGACGACGGACATCATCACGCCGCCTCAGCCTCCGCCAGCGCCGGAGCGCGGGTCGTCAGCAGCCGGTTATCTAGGCGGAACATGGTGATGATCCCCAATATCTGCACGACTGCCAGCGGCAGCAACAGCGCGAAGTAAGCTGGCGAGAACTTTGTGACCAGATCATTCTGCACCAGACCGACGTGCAGGAAGAACATGCCGAAAACGAACAGACCAACCGCCGGGCAGATCAGCCCGTAGCTGGCCGGGCTGCGTCCTGAACCGGACAGATAGGTGCGGAAGTAATCGACTCGCCGCAACACCGACAGACCAAACAGCCCTGCCAGTATCTGCATGCTGAAAAAGACCGCCGTAATCAGCAACCGGTGCGGCGCTTCGATGTGCAGATCGAAGCCATTGTGCAGACCATGGCTGATGCGGAGCACCGCAATGCCGATCAGCGTCAGCAGCGGGATCGGCAGCCACAGGCTCGGCGCCGCCTCAGTGGCCAGACCCTGGCTCAACATCGCCCGCGCCCCCAGCACCAGCAGGATCAGCGCCACCACAACCGCTGCTGTGATAAAGAAGACCGACCCCAGGATCGACAACCCAATCGTCAGTTTCACCGTGCTCATCGCCGCTGGCGCCGCCAGACCGACGCCGACCATTGCGAAGGCGAAGGCGGCCAGCAACTGCGTGAGATTATTATTGCGCGTGCAATCAAAATGACCATTCGCCAGCGCACGCCCAAAAATGTCGCTAAACGTGCGCATCGCCAGCACGCCCACCGCGACGAAAGCCGTCATTGAGAATGGGAAGAGATATTCGACGATGTTCCACAGCCCGGGCACAAAGACTGCGCCGCTCACAAAGAGAACGTTGATCGTCATTGCCAGCGTCAACGGGAGCGTCATCAGCATCACGGCGCCATTGGTATCGCGCAGTTGCCGGTAGGCGCTGCTGCTGCGGAAGCGCGCAAATTCGCCCAGGTTCCACGCCAGCGACTGAAAATGGCGCACTGCAAAGATCGCCACACCTATCAGTGCAAGCAGCACCAGCGCCTGCCCAATCAGATCCGACCTGCTCCAGAGCACTGCGATGCTGTCAAAGGTGACGATTGGCGTCTTCGGATGGGGAACGAGGAAATTGAGCCAGATGAAGAACGTGACTGCCATACCGCCATTGCCCAGCGCAGCCAGGAAGTAGGTCGGCGTGTACCGATCACCCATGGCGCGAACCCCTGTCAAACGACCGATCAATCGACTCATGAGCGTGTGACCTCCTTCTTTTGTCAACAGAATGTCGATCTTTCGCTCATGAGATGCAACGAATCAACGGGAGGTTACACCAAGTCTGAGAGAAAACAAAAATCTGGAGAGCGTATTGCTCTCCAGACCTCACCACTGCCGCCCGCTTCATGACTGTCACCTATGCCGGATACCCCGCTGGCGCACCGGAATGCCGGGCCTGCCGCCAGCTCCTGGACTGCGCCCATCGCTCGCAGGTGACAGTCATCGACCTGGGCATGCCGCCTCTTCCCAAACCGCGCCCATCGCTCACAGGTGACAGCCATCGCGGACGGACCGCGCCCATCACCCGCGGCTGACAGTCATCTACTTCGGCATCGCCTTAAGCGCCAGATACGCCGGGCGCGGGCTCCAGTCGCCGTTGATCACGCCGTAGCTTGCCTGCTCGTGCAACTCATTGCCCTGGGCGCGCCAGGGGACGGCAAAGTTGAGCTGCCACAGGAACATGCCGGTCATCCAGGGCGCGTAGTTGGTGCGCGCCATCTGATATGCACGCACAATATACTGCGCCTGCTTCTCGAACGAGATCTGGTTGCCGAAGCCGTACCCCGGCGTGTTATTGCGCGTCGCCCAGCCGAATTCCGTCACCCACATCGGCATGTCCCCCAACCCGGAACGCACCATCAGGGCGCGCACATCCTCAACGCGGCGGAAGTAGAACTCGCGGCTATTCGTCCATCCCGGTCCTGGTCCTGGATTGTCGGGCCAAAAGGTGTCGGGCGGGTTGGCGGCGCCGCCAGGATGCACGCCAACGATATCGACATTCGCGCGGAAGCGTGGATCGGCGAACATCTGCTGCAAAAAGACCAGGTCGCTGACGGCGATGGTCGGCGCATTCGTTTCAGTGCTCGACGGCGCGCCGGATACAACGAGCGCCGCCGGGTCGTTCGCCTTGATCGCCTGCGACGCCTGCACCAGCATGTCCATGTAGAACGACGCATTCGGTACGCGCCCGCCATTCTCAACGGCCAGGTTCTGTTCGTTCCAGATTTCGTATGCCTGGACCTTGCCGCGGTAGCGTTTCGCCATTTCGCCCATGAAATAGGCGAATGTGCCGAAGTGTTCGCGGGACGGCAAACCATTTCTGCCGTTGGGGGTCGCCCATGATGGCGCCGCGACGACGCTCAACAGCACCTTGACCCCTTCCCGATGGCAGTCTTCGACGATGTTATCGAGTTCAGCCCAGTAGATCGCACCGGAGCGATCATGCAGGTCCATCCAGCGCACCTGCTGGCGCACCCAGCCAAAGCCGCTCTCCTTCACCAGGCGCAGCACACGCGGGCGATCCTGCCACGACGTTGACCCCTGACCGTACAGAATGACGTTGTATCCGTAGGCGAACGTGCTCGCAGGCGGCTGCGGCTGATCGGGCGCAGTTGCGCCGGGAGTAAACGCCGGGTTGCCCTCATGATGCGCGTTGCGGTACTCGTTGCCGAGCAAACCGAGCAGAATGCGGTAGCGCGGGTCGGGTTCATCGGGATGCCACTCCATGCGCTGGCGCTCGAAATACTGCACCCAGTACACCTTGCCGTCCGCCTGGTTCACTTCCTGGAACTGCTCGGAGAGCGGACGGCCAAAGACCGCCAGCCCGCCGTTGTTGAGCCAGAAACTGCGGAACGGCGCCGGTGAATTGCGCAGCGTGTGGCGGGTGAACTCGTCCCACGTGCCGTCGCGCGGATCAGGAACTGGCTGGAACGGCGGTTCGTTCTCGCGCCCCTTGACAATTTCCGTGCCCAGCAGACGACCGAGGATGTAGTAGGGAGTGCCGTAGTTTTCCGGGTGCTCTTCGAGAACAGCGCGCTCGAAGTATTGCACCCGGTAATACTCGCCGGGGTTGGTGAAACTTTCCTCGATAAACGGCGCCGAAATCGGGTAGCCGAGCACAAACAGCGCATTGGGCGTTCGCTCCCAGAAGGAGAGGAACGAATTGAGCGCAGTATGCCCGGTTTCCGGGAAGAGGCGCGACCGAAACGGCGGCTGCGTCGGCGGCACCTCCTCCGGGCTGCGCGCCGCCGCCTGCGTGCGCAATGGCAGGAACAGCGACCCTGCCAGCACAATCAGGAGGAAGAGCGATAGATATCTTGAGGTGCGCATATGATTATCCTTTCAATCCTTCGGCATCCGTTGCAGCGCAAGATACGCCGGGCGCGGGCTCCAGTCGCCGTTGAGGATGCCAAACGATGCCTGCTCGTGGAGTGGGTTCCCCTCACGCTGCGCCCAGGGCACGGCGAAGTTCAGATTCCACAGGAACATCGCCCCCATCCACGGCGCATACTCACGTCGCCCGATCTGGAAGGCGCGCACGATCCACTCCGCCTGTCGCTCGAACGAGATCTGGTTGCCGAATTCATACCCTGGCGTGTTGTTGCGCGTCGCCCAACCGAACTCCGTGATCCACATCTGCCGATCGCCAAGCCCGAACTGCAACGCCAGTGTGCGGTAATCCTCGACGCGACGGAAATAGAACTCGCGGCTGGTCACAAAGTTCGGTCCCGGTCCGGGGCGATCGGGCCACATGCTGTCAGGCGGGTTCGATGTGCCGCCGGCGTGGACGCCAATCGCATCGACCACCTCGCGGAAGCGCGGGTCAGCAAACATCTGCCGGAAGAACGCCAGATCGCTGATGGCAATGTTGGGATTATTCGTCTCCGTTGCGGCGGGCGGACCGGAAACGACGATGGCGTAGGGATCATTCGCCTTGATCGCCCGCGCCCCTGCAACCAGCACGTCCATGTAGAGCGCCGCCGATGCGACCCGTCCACCATTTTCGACGGCCAGGTTCTGTTCGTTCCAGATCTGATAAGCGCCGACTCTGCCACGGTAGCGTTTCGCCATTTCGCCCATGAAGTAGGCGAACTGGCTGATATTCGCGCGGTTGGGCAACCCGTTGCGGCCGTTGTCCGTCGCCCAACCCGGAGCGGCAACGACGCTGATGAACAGCTTCACCCCCATCTCATCGGCATCGCGCACGATGTCATCGAGTTCTTCCCAGTAGATTGCACCGGAGCGATCGTGCAGGTCCATCCAGCGCACCTGCTGGCGCACCCAGCCAAAGCCGCTATTCTTCACGAGTTGCAGCACGCGCTTGCGGTCCTGCCACGGTTCGCGATCCTGATAGAGGTGCGCGTTGTAGCCGTAGATGAACGGGCGTGGCAGCGAGCGCGCGTCGTCGCGGGGGGCAGGGGTGAATGCCGGGTTGGTGCGGTGGTTGGCGTCGCGGTACTCGTTACCGAGCAGACCAAGGAGAATACGGTAGCGCGGGTCGGGTTCGTCGGGGTGCCACTCCATGCGCTGGCGCTCGAAATACTGCACCCAGTACGTTTTGCCGTCCGCTTTGTTGACTTCCTGGAACTGCTCGGAGAGCGGGCGACCGAAGACCGCTAACCCGCCATTGTTGAGCCAGAAATTGCGGAACGGCGCCGGTGAATTGCGCAGGGTATGGCGCGTCACGCTATCCCACGTGCCGTCACGCGGGTCGGGGACCGGCTGGAACGGCGGTTCGTTCTCGCGCCCCTTCGCCAGTTGCGTGCCAAGCAGGCGCCCAAGAATGTAGTAGGGGGTGCCGTAATTTTGCGGGTGCTCTTCGAGAATCGCGCGCTCGAAGTATTGCACCCGGTAATACTCGCCGGGGTTGGTGAAACTCTCCTCGATGAACGGGCGCGAAATCGGATAGCCGAGCACGAAGAGCGCATTCGGCGTATTGCGCCAGAACAGTTCGAACGAATTGACGGCGGAATGACCGGTTTGCGGATAGTACTCGGCAAGATACGGCGGATAGGTGTCGGGCACTTCAGATGGACTGCGCGCCGCAGCGTTACTCTGGCGGGGCCAGGCGACCATTCCAACAATAATCGCAACCAGCGTCGCCAGGGACAGAAGGCGGAGCATCACGAACTTCGATTGCTGGAACATACCCTCCTCACATTTGTCACACGATTTCAACCGATCCCCGGACACAAGTATAGCCTCAACGACTGATGGGTTCCTGATACACGTCTGATGGGGATGTTACCGATCCATGACTCTTCACCGATCCGCCAGCAGCTACTGGAACGCGATGGTGAAGCTGTCGCGAGGCTGCAGATGCCTGCGCCGAAGCACACCGCTACCGTGGCAATTCTTCGAGCGCGACGCGCACGGTCTGCACGCTATTGTCGCGCCAGATCTCGATCTCGACCTCTTCGCCGGCCTGGTGTCGCGCCAGAATGCGTAGCAGTGGATGTTCTTCGTCGATGCGCTGCCCGCCAAGCGACAGCAGAATGTCGCCCGGGCGCACCCCAGCGCGCTCCAGCGCCGATCCACGCCCAACCGCCTGGATGAAGAGACCATAATCGACCGGCAGGTTGTACCAGGCGGCCAGACGCGGCGTAATCGGTACGAACTCTATCGGCAGATAGGGACGCGCCACCCGGCCACGGGCAATCAGTTGATCGGCAACGTAGCGCACTGTGTTGCTCGGAATCGCAAATCCGATCCCCTCTGCCTGCTCTGTGCCGCCACGAATAATGGCAGTATTGATCCCGATGACGTCGCCATCGAGATTGACCAGCGGACCGCCAGAGTTCCCACGGTTGATCGAGGCATCGGTCTGGATCAGGTCATCCAGCACGACATCACGGGTCTGAAGCGACCGACCAAGCCCGCTGACCACGCCGATCGTCACCGAATTGCGCAGGTCTCCCAGCGCACTGCCAATGGCAATAACCCATTCCCCCGGTTGCACGGCGTCGGAGTCGCCGAGGCGCGCCGCCGGATAGTTATCACCCTCGATTTTGACCAGCGCCAGGTCACTGAACGGATAGTCGCTCCCGACGAGTTGCGCCGGGCGCTGCCGACCATCGGCGAGAATGACATACAACTGACGCGCGCCTTCGATCACGTGGTGGTTGGTGATGATATACCCGCGTGCATCGATGATCACACCAGAGCCGCGCGCGGGCGGCGGCTGAAACGTCCCAAAGAAGCCAGCCTGCGGCGGCAACTGCGACACCACCGTCACCACCGACGGACCAACCTCGTGCACGACACGTGCGGGCGCTGTACGCACCGGGTCGCTGGCAACCATAGTCGGCTGGAGCGGGGGAAGGGTCGGCGGTGCAGCAGTGGCGGGCAGCGCCACGGGCGCCTGATCCGTCAGCGGGCGCGCCACAAAGAACCAGATCAGCACACCGCCGATGATCACGCCAACGATGCCACTCGCCAGGCTCAGCGTCCCAAGGAGGGCATACGTCAGGCAGGGGGAACGCTTCTCAGCAGTGCGGTTCTCCATAACGCAGCGTGGCACTTAGCCCGAGGTCGCATTTGGGGAGCGACATTGTCTCTCGACGACGGTATTGTAGAGGAGAGCCGTTAGTGCGTCAAGCGCGACGATTGCGGATTGCCCGGCGCGGCATCGGCAACCGGCGCAGAAACGGCGGCGGAGACCGATGGGGAAGTTTCGTCCGTGGCGGTGGGAAGGACAATCATCGCGCGGCGGGCGCGCTCATAGAAGAACTGGGCAATCGACGCGATCACACCGGCGACGGGGATGCCGAACAGGATTCCCCACCCGCCAGCAACGGCGCCGCCGAGGAGCAACGCCGCGAAGACGAGGAGCGGATGCAGACCGATCGCCTGCCCGACCAGACGCGGCATAATGACGTTGAACTGTACCTGTTGCACTGCCAGCAGCGCCAGCAACAACCATCCGACACGATCCGGCGCGAACAGAATGGCGATCAGCGCAGGCGGAACCAGCGCGAAGAATCCCCCGACGAGCGGGATGAAGACCAGCATCGCAGCAACCACGCTGGCAAGGGCGATGTCGCTCAAGCCGAACAGCGCCATAACGATCGCGTTGGCGACGCCATACAGCAGCGAATTGACGAATTGCGCGCGCATAAAACCGCCGAACACACGATCAATGACAGCAAAAAGATTATCCACTTCATCGTGCCAGGACCGAGGCAGGATGGTGATGAAACTTCTGCCAATGCGCGGACCGTCGAGGGTGATATAGAAACTGAGAATCAACACCAGGAAGATATTGAACAGCACCGAGGCGATACTGCCGGCGATGCCAAGCGATTGTTGCAGCATCGCACTGCCGAAGCCTGTCAGTTGCTGCGTAATGGCTTCAGGTTGCACAACTGCTGTCAGATCGCCGCGGAATCCGAAGCGCTCCAGGCTTTCTTCGAGGCGGGCGGTCCACTGAACAACAGACTCAACCGTTGCCGGCGCCGAACCGGTCAATGTCGTCAGTTGTTGGGTGATAGTCGGGACAAACGACAAAATGACCACCAGGAGAACGGCGAACAGTGCAATATAGATCAGGGCTACGGAGAGTACGCGCGAAAGATGGCGCGGCGGAATCGGAATGCTATGCGAGCGGAACGTGATTGTAGGCAGGTCGAGAGCAATCAGCCGTGAGACCAGCGGTTGCAGCACAACGGCGATCAGCCAGGCAAGGGCGAAGAGCAGGAGCGGCGTGGCAAAGAAACTGACCACCACCACTGCGCGCTCAAACAGAAACACGCCAGCACAGGCGATCAGCAGCCACAATGCCACAGTTCCAAGTCGTCCCGGTAGCATACTGTCATTATATCATCAGAGGCAAGGGACAAAAGGTAAGCAGCAAGGGGGTTGCAAGTTGAAAGTGGGAAGGCCAAAGGTTGGGGGGCCCGGGGTAGAGACGTTGCACTGCAATGTCTCGAAGCCGCAAAGGTTGAACGTGGGACCGTCAAGCACGGCAAGCGGCGCCGGGCAACAGGATGGTGCATTGCCGATGGGAAAGCGGAAGGTCAAGGGGTACCCGTAGAGCAGGACCGTCAAGCACGACAAGCGGCGCCAGACAACAGGGTTGCCAATGGAGCAGCAGAAAGTGCTTCTAACCCCTAACCCCTAACCCCTAATCCCTAACCCCTAACCCCCAACCCCTAACCCCTAACCCCTAATCCCTAACCCCTAACCCCCAACCCCTGCACATCCACCTCCGCCAGCATTGTATAGCGTGGACCTTCAGGGCGCAAATCGCTGCGGAACAGCGCCACGCGCTGGAGATCCCACACACGGTTGGAAGAAGGTTTCAGCGAGCGCAGCGCAGCGCCAAGGCATTGCTGCTGTTCCGCCGACATCTCACGGCGCACCCGCCCGAGGGTCAGATGTGGTCGAAATGGTCGAGGATCGGGGAGAAAGCCGAGGGAGGACAGGCGACACGCCAGCGCGTCGTACCACGAGCGCAGATGGCTCTCGCCTTCCGCCAGCCCGACCCAGATGACTTGCGGACGTTGCAGGTTGGGGAAGGCGCCGGGAGCGCCAAGCTGCACGCGCACCGCCTGTTGCCCGGCAAACGATAGCATCAGTGCGATTTTCAAATGCGCAATCCGATCGCCCGGAACATCCCCCAAGAACCAGAGCGTCAGGTGCATAGCATCTGGATCGACCCAGCGCACCGGTGGTTGATCGCGCTTGAGCTGCTGTTGCAAACCTGCCAGTTCCTCGCGGAGCGCGTCGGGCAGTTCTACGGCGATGAACAAGCGGTATGTTGTTGTGTTCATGGCTGGACACTATGGAAGAGCGGAGACGTTGCAATGCACTGCCTCCACTCAATCCCGATTCTAACCTTACTCTTACCCCTCCCCTCTCGCCTCTCGCCTCTCGCCTCTCGCCTCTCGCCTCTCGCCTCTCGCCTCTCGCCTCTCGCCTCTCCCCTCTCGCCTCTCCCCTCTCGCCTCTCCCCTCTCCCCTCTCCCCTCTCGCCTCTCCCCTCTCGCCTCTCGCCTCTCCCCTCTCGCCTCTCCCCTACTGCGGCGTTGTGTTATCGCGGCTGAGGAACGCCTGGCTGTCGAACGGCGCCTCGCCATCGCGCGGACGGGCGCGCACGTATGAGCCATCGGGCAAGAGAAGACGCGCACGCGACGTATCACGCAGGTACACGTCGAGAAGATGACGGATCTCCTCTTTCAGGGCTGGAGTCTCGATTGGGAACAACGTCTCGACGCGGCGATCAAGATTGCGTTCCATCAGATCGGCGCTGCCGAGATAAATATCCGGGTTGCCATCGTTCCCGAAGTAGTAGATGCGACTGTGTTCCAGGAAGCGCCCAACGATGCTGCGCACCGTAATACGTTCGCTCAGTCCGGGCACGCCAGGGCGCAGGCAGCAGATGCCGCGCGCAATCAGATCAATCGTCACACCCGCCTGTGATGCACGGTAGAGCAGGTCGATCATCTTCTTATCGACGACTGAATTGCACTTGAAAATGAGATGCGCCGGTCGTCCCGCTTGCGCGTGTGCGATCTCGCGCTCGATCAATTGCTCCAGACATTCACGCATGCTCACCGGAGCGACGAGCAGCTTGCGGTAGCGCCGCTGACGTGAAAAGCCCGTCAGATGGTTGAACAACTCTGACACGTCGGCGGCGATATCGGGACGCGCCGTCAGGAGGCCCAGATCGGTGTAGATGCGCGCCGTGGTTGCGTTGTAGTTGCCGGTGCCAAGGTGCACATAGCGACGCAACCCATCCTGCTCACGGCGGACGATCAACGCCAGTTTGGCGTGCGTCTTCAGCCCGACCAATCCGTACACGACGTGAACGCCGGCGCGTTCGAGTTGTTTTGCCCAGATGATGTTGTTTTCCTCATCGAAACGCGCCTTCAACTCGACCAGCACCGTCACCTGCTTATCCTGCTCGCGCGCGTGCATGAGCGCCTTCACAATCGGCGAGTTTGATCCGACGCGATAGAGCGTTTGCTTGATCGCCAGAACATTCGGATCTTCGGCAGCCGCCTGGATCAGCGTCACCAGCGGCTGGAACGAATGAAATGGATGGTGCAGCAAAATGTCGTGCTGGCGGATCGCAGCGAACAGTTCCTCACTGGTGCGCGCGTGCTGCAACAGCGCCGGCGGAATCGGATAGAACGGCGGGTCTTTCAGATCAGGACGGTCAATCTTGGTCAGTTGCATGAGATCCGACAGACCGAGCGGACCGCGCATTTCATACACATCGTCGGGCGTCAGTTTGAGGTTGGCGAGCAACAGATTGCGCACCCGTTCCGGCATGTCGTGTTGCACCTGCAAGCGCACAACCGCGCCAAAACGTCGCTGACGCACCCCCTCCTCGATCACGCGCAGGAGATCGTCGGCTTCCTCTTCCTCAATCTCCATATCAGCGTTGCGCGTGATGCGGAACAGGTAACACTCGACAATCTCCTCGCCGGGGAAGAGGGAGGCCACATTTGCCGTCATGACCTGTTCGAGCCAGGTAAAACAGTGGCGTCGCTCCGGCGGAACGTCCTCCGGCGTATCACAGTGATCGCCCTCGATTGGCACGAAGCGCGGCAGCACTGCCGGCACCTTGACGCGCGCAAAAAGCTCGCCTTCGTCCGGATCATTGATCACGACCGCCAGGTTCAGACTCAGGTTTGAGATATGCGGGAACGGATGCGCCGGATCGATCGCCAGCGGCGTCAGCACCGGAAAGACCTCGCGTTCGAAGTACTCAGCGCATTTCGCGCGCTGCTGCGGCGTCAGTTCGTGATAGTCGAGCACATGAACGCCCTGCTGACAGAGTTTGGGTCTGATGTCGTCGAGCCAGCAAGCGCGGTGCTGTTCCAGGAGCGGAATCACGTTGCGGCGAATGACAGACAACTGTTCGGCGGGAGTCATCCCATCCGGCGAGCGACTGACGACGCCAGCAGCGACCTGTTGCTTCAAGCCCGCCACGCGGATCATGAAGAATTCGTCGAGATTGGTGCTGAAGATCGACAGAAACTTTACCCGCTCCAGCAACGGATGGCGTTCATCCATCGCCTCTTCTAGCACCCGTCGGTTGAATTCGAGCCAGCTGAGTTCTCGGTTGAAATACGGCGAAGCAGTGGCCAGACTTGTCATATCACTCTCGATGGTTTCAAACACAACACTCGTCATCGCAACATCCTTGTTGCATCAGTTCACGCTTCCTCGCCCACAACCAGCGCCCACCTGCACAACGAAAACCTCACGCCTTCAGCGCGCACCTTTTCTGCTTTCAACCTGTTCCGTCTCACATGCCGCATGCCGGTGCGGAAGTGTGACGTTTTATACCGATTACAAAAGCAGTATAGTCAGTATACCATCGTAAGTAGCAAAAGTGCAACCGTCAGATGAAAAGATTGTATACAAATGCTTCCCTGTAGTCATTGACACATTCACATATAAGCATTTATGATAGTGATGTCGCCAGATTTTGACTAACTGTTCTGAATGTGCCGGGCATCCGGGCGCACCGATGCGTTATTTTTGTCCCCATCGATACTGTGGGATGGAGCGCGCTTTCCACAGCACGGATTACATCGGTTGTAGCGACGATCAACGGAAGAAGGCATGCAGCGCCAGACGACAGGAAGAATGATCGCACGAGCGGATACGATACAGGTGCGACATACACGACGACGATGCGGAAAACGGTACAGCGAGGTGAACCGTATGAGGCAACGATTGCTCTTCGTAAGGACGCTGCTTAACCTGATCGCAGGATGGATCGCATTGGGCTTCGCCGCACAGGCAGCGGCAATGGTGGTCACGCCATCAACCCCCGACGGCTGGGCGCCTGCGAATGTGCGCACCGATGCCACCGTCGCCATCACCACAGCGCAACCCCGTTCTGGCGCCGGTTCGCTCGAATTCACGACCAACACCATCACGCCAGGGCAAGATAAGGCCGACTATGAGAAGAAGTGGGATCCGACCAACTTTCCGGCACGCACACTATCCGGGCTGACGGCGCTCAGCTACGAGTATTATCGCGCCGGCAGCAGCACCGCTGCTGCGCACCTGGCGCCGGTGTTGCGGTTGTATGTGGCGGATGTCACTCCCACTTCGCCGACCTTTGGCAAATACGCGCTCCTGATCTGGGAGCCTGCGTACAATGGGACAACGCCAACCCCGCCGGTCCCCACCGATCAATGGATCACCCAGGACATCCTGAATGGCAAGTTCTGGATGTTCGTGCCAGGTGGTCAATCCATCCCCAGCGGCGTGGTGCAAAACTACAATGTGACGCTCAACGACTGGATCACCGGCGCCCCGGTTGGTCAACCAGGCGATCCTGCGCCGATCAATATTGATGCCAATACGCTCGTGTTCGGCATCAATGTCGGCGTCGGCTCAGGTTGGGGCGCGACGTTCCGCGGGTTCGTCGATAATGTGACGGCGCGGTGGGGGAATGATGAGGTCCACGCCAACTTCGAGCCTGATCCGGCGTTCAGGTGCGCCAACGTCTTGCTCGACGACTTCAACCGCGCCAATACGACCAGAGGATTGGGCAGGAACTGGACCGGCGCCACCAATACCTATCGCATCGCCAGCAATCAGGCGCAACCGTTTACGACCGCCGGCACAATCTTCTGGAACGCACAACCGCGTGTCTTTGGCGCCGATCAGTCAGCCTGCGTCACCCTGGCGCAGATTGACCCGAACGGCAGGCATCACACCCTCATCTTGAAAGCGCAATCGGTCACCAATTACGCGCGCGGCATGATCCTGGTCAGCTACGACGCGCTGGCGCAGCAGGTCATTGTCGAGACTGTCGAGCCGGGGCAGGCGGGATGGATCACGCGCGCGACCATTCCGGTTGTGTTCAACAATGGCGATGTGCTCGGCGCACAGGCGCTGGCGGATGGATCGGTTCAGGTGTACCGGAATGGCGCGCCGATCGGAACGGCGACAACCTCGCCGTTCTTCGTCAATCGCGGCGGACGGATCGGCGTGTGGTTCCAGCAGACGTCCAGGGCGCTTTTTGACGACTTTGGCGGCGGGAATTCAACGCCGTAATACCGCAATGGCAGGCGCCGACAGGCAGACGAAGGCGGCGCCTTCGTCTGCTTGATACGGGCGATCCGGTGTCGAGCGCATCGGAAATTGACCTCGTGATCAGCCCCGAAGGGACTTTCGCGTCCTTAGCGCGGACCTCACCCCGCAGCGATTCGGCGGTGCGCCCATCCTCACCCCCTGCCCCTCGCTCCCACGAGGGGAGAGGGGGGAGGCGCCCCTCTCCCACGAGGGGAGAGGGGGGAGGCGCCTCTCACCCCCCTGCCCCTCGCTCCCACGAGGGGAGAGGGGGGAGGCGCCCCTCTCCCCCCTGCCCCTCGCTCCCACGAGGGGAGAGGGGGGGAGGCGCCCCTCTCCCCCCTGCCCCTCGCTCCCACGAGGGGAGAGGGGGGAGGCGCCCCTCTCCCCCCTACCCCCCTCTCCCACGAGGGGAGAGGGGGGAGGCACCCCTCTCCCCCCTACCCCCTCTCCCACGAGGGGAGAGAGGGGCAGGGAGCGCGGACCTCACCCCGCAGTGACGAGGCGCTGCACCGTGGCGTCCTGGCGTTGATCTCCAAACACGAAGGCGCGAAGGAGGTGCGCCGGGGCACGGCGGCTTCATGCCTGGAAGCGCGCGATGCAATCGAAAGGGTTGCCAAAACGGGCCCCTGTCAGCCTCATTCTTCCTGGTTGCGCAAGAGGACGATTCGTGGTATAGTAACGCCGGAAAGATTTGACTCTGTAGCTCAGCGGATTAGAGCGCTTCCCTGCGGAGGAAGAGGTCGGGCGTTCGAATCGCCCCAGAGTCGCCAGCACAACAAGGGCGGCTGCCGGCTGGCGAGCCGCCCTTCCTATAGCCTTCGAGATGGGGAGGTGACGGAGCGGTTGAACGTGCTCGTCTCGAAAACGAGTTGGGTCTGAAAGCCCACGTGGGTTCGAATCCCACCCTCCCCGCCATTGCTGCGCCTCCACAAGGAGGCGTTGTTTTTTGTAGCATTTGCGGGTTAAGGGTTAGATTGCTTACCCTCAACCGCCGCCGTCGCCAGGTACGCTGGTCGAGCGCCCGCGCGCGGTAACGCCAGCAGCGCAACGCTCAGCCCACCCGTCAACACCACCGTTAGCCACATGATGAAGTCGAAGGTCACATGGCTCGCCAGCGGCGGATGATACCCTAACCCGTAATCGACGCCGAACGCCAATGCAAACCAGCCAATGACTGCGAAGCGTTGCGGGAATGATACGTCGCCCAACCGCGTGGCAAACAGAACCCCCTCGCAGAGCAGCCCGATGTGGGTGATGAACAGAACGACCTCGAACGGATCGATGACCCCCGATCCCGTCCACTGCCGCAACCAGAACGCCAGCGTCCAGATACCGTAGTGAACACAGGCGAATGCCGTCAGCGCATAGAACCACGACCAGCGTCGCCCGGCGCGCATCCCCAAAAGCGCAATTGTGCCAAGAAACGCCGCCAGCGGGCAGTCGGGAATGAAGGGCCACGCCCACAGCGGCGATGCCGCAAGCATCGGACCATACCAGACTGCCGCGCCCCAGATCGCACCGATCAGGTTAGCGACGACGCAACTCCAGAAGATGATTGGAGTGCGCAGGATGAATTCGAAGAGCCAGTGTAGAAAACGGATCATGGTATGAGAACCAAGAACCAAAAACCAGAGGTCAAGTATTAGGATCTAATAGAGCGAACAACCCGCTATGGCCCAATCATTGTCCGTGTTGACCATCTTCCGTCCGACATTGGCTGAGCCTGTCGAAGCCAGCGTCAGCCGCTCCCCTTTTCCGTCCGACGTTGGCTGAGCCTGTCGAAGCCAGCGTCAGCCGCCCCCCTTTTCCGTCCGACGTTGGCTGAGCCTGTCGAAGCCAGCGTCAGCCGCCCCCCTTTTCCGTCCGACGTTAGCTGAGCCTGTCGAAGCCAGCGTCAGCCGCTCCACGTTCTTGATGGTCCACGTTATGGTTGATCGCACTATAAGGGGCAGAAACACCCGCCCACATCCAAACCTGTCTTGCCCGACCCGCTCGATCCCCGCCTGCTCCGTCCCAAAGCGCGTCAGGAAAACCCGCCTTTCTGCAACTCTTTCGCTCTTCGCCGCACGCCTGGCTTCACCTTCCCTCGTTCCACATTCAACGTTCAACCCGCAACATCCGCACCGGCACGCCGCCGACGAACGCACCCGGCGGCACGTCGCGGTTGACCAGGCTCATCGCCGAAACCGTCGCTCCATCGCCGATGACCACGCCGGGCAGGATTGTCGTGTTGGCGCCAATCGTGACATCATGCCCGATCCACACCGGTCCGCGCCGCCATTCGCGGCGGGTGAACTCGTGGCAGAGCACCGTCGAATTGTAACCAATGATGCAATTGTCTCCAAGCGTAATATCCTGGGGAAAGAAAATATCGAACATGACCATCAGCCCCACCGACGCATATCTGCCGACCCGAACGCCGATCAGGCGATACAGCGCGTTCTTGAGCGCGAGCGACGGCGTGTAGCGCGCAAGTTGAATAACGACCGCATTGCGCGCAACCCGCAGATGACCGCCGGTGACCTGCGGAAAGTACCAGAGCGCATTGTGCGGACCAGGCGAGCGTGAGATTTGCAACCGCGACTTCCGTGTTGCAGACGTTCCCAACCCATCGGAACCGGGCGCGGCGAGAGGGGGGGCGTCTACCCCGGCAACCGGCGCGAGGCGTGATGCGCGCGATAATGGCGGCGGGTGCGCGACACCCCCGGATGAGTCGTTCATGTGTTGCTACACAACCTCAATCACGACGTTCAGAATCTGGTCGCCCTGACGAATGGCGTTGACCACATCCATGCCGCTGACAACCTTGCCAAAGACGGTATGTTTTCCGTCGAGATGCGGCTGCGGCGAATGAGTAATGAAAAACTGACTGCCGTTCGTATTCGGTCCCGCATTCGCCATCGACAGCACGCCGGTCTCGTGCTTGAGCGGATTCTTCTTCGGGTCCACCTCGTCCTCGAACTTATAGCCCGGACCGCCGCGCCCGGTGCCGGTCGGGTCACCGCCCTGCACGACGAAATTGCTGATCACACGATGAAAGACGACGCCGTTATAGAACCCTTCGTTTGCCAGAAAGACGAAGTTGTTGACCGTTTTCGGCGCATAGGCGGCGGCAAGGTCGATGACAATCTCGCCTTTGGACGTCATCATACGCGCGCGGTACTGGCGCTGCGGATCGATCTGCATCGGCGGCGGGGACGACCATTGTTTGGGTGGCATAATACATTCCCTTCAATCGAAAGAGCGGTGCACCAACTACTGCCCTGGTATTCACAAAAACACGGCGTCGAAAAAATTATAGCACAGGTGGTTGTGATGGCACGCAACGGACGAGAGGCGTAACTGTTCGCAGTTGGGGGAAACGGCGCCGCCGGTCGCTCAAAACGGAGGGCGGGGGCAGCCCCCGAAAATGAGAAGCGGCGGAGTGGCCTCAGCAAGCGCCAATGCACGGCGCCCCGCCGCCCCAGGACGCCACATATAGCGCCTGCGCTTCCAGGCAAAGCGTGAACAGTCACCGAGAGACGACGCAGAATCTGCGCGTGTCGCAGCACGCCATCCACTCGCGCCGGATCTCGGCTATAATGGAAAAGATGACTTTACTGCAAAAAGCTAACCACGAAGGTCACCAAGGGACACACAGGCAATGCGCTTTATGGTTCTTCCCCTTCGTGCCCTTCGTGTCCTTGGTGGTGAAGCCGGTGTGCAGTCGACTCAAAAGATGCTCCGCAACCGCGCAGATAGTGCGGCATCACGAGAATAGATGCAAACAATGGAAGAAACGCTTTCGCATACGCTTCGGAACGGCATGCTGGTCTTGTTGCGCGAGGCGCACAGCGCTCCCCTTGCTACAAGTTGGATCTGGTATCGCGTCGGCGCTCGCAATGAGTCCCCCGGCGCAACCGGCGTGTCGCACTGGGTGGAGCATATGCTCTTCAAAGGCACGCCGCATATTCCAGGGCGCAGCCTCGACCGACTGATCGCGCGTAACGGCGGGACGTTCAACGGTTTTACATCGCACGATTTCACCGCCTACTTCGAGACGCTGCCGTCCGACCGGATCGATCTTGCGCTCCAGATCGAATCTGATCGCATGGTCAATACCCTGTTCGAGGAAGAAGAGGTTGAGCACGAGCGCACGGTTATTCTGGCAGAACGCGAGGGGCACGAAAATGATCCTGAGTGGTGGCTCAACGAGGCGGTGATGACCACTGCATTCCAGGTCCATCCGTACCGCAACGAGGTCATCGGTTCACGCGACGATCTGCTGGCGCTGACCCGTGATCGACTGGTCTCGCATTACCAGACGTTCTATCGACCGAACAACGCCGTGCTGGTGCTGGTTGGCGATGTTGATGCATCCAGCCTCATGGCCCGCATCGAGCGCTATTTCGGCGACCTGCCCGCCGGACCGCCGCCGCCGCCGGTCTCCTGGCGTGAACCAGAGCAGCAGGAGGAACGTCGCGTCGTGGTGCGCCGACCGGGACCGGCGCAGTATGTTCAGATTGCGTATCATGCGGTTGATTGTTGCAGCCCGGATTTTGCACCGTTGCTCGTGCTCGATGCAGTGCTTTCGGGCGCAAAATCGCCTGCGTTCAGCGGCGGCGCGCAGACGAATCGGAGCGCCCGTCTCTACCGCGCACTGGTCGAGACACGCCTTGCCGCCTACGCTTCCAGCAGTTTCCGCCCTGCCCGCGATCCGCACCTGTTCGAGTTTCACGCTATGGTGCAGGAAGGTCACTCTGCCGAAGAAGTGGAGCGCGCGCTGCTGGCTGAGGTTGCCGCCCTCCAGGAGAACGGTCCTCGACCCGATGAGATGACCAGGGTGATCAAACAGATGCGAGCACAAATCGCATATGCGCGAGAGAGTGTCACAAACCAGGCGCTGATGCTCGGCATGTGGGAGATGATCGACCGCTACGTTCGCGCCGATACGCTGCTCGATGAGATAGCAGCGGTGCGGGCTGAAGACGTGCAGCGCGTTGCACAAACCTACCTGACGGAACGCCGAAGAACGGTCGGGTATTTTATTCCGCTCTCATAAAGCGATCAATCAGATGTTGCACAATCATTGCCGGTATTGACCGCCTTGTGGCTGACGTTGGCTGAGCTGGCGTTGGCTTCGACAGGCTCAGCCAACGCGAACCGCTCTACGTCCTTGATTGTCAAGGTTTTGGTTGTTCGCTCTATAAGCAGATCAAGCGTGGTTCGAGCATGAATCGATTTCCTTCCAATCGCGCCAGCACCATCGCAACCGCAATTCGCCATACGTTGCCCAACGGCATGGTAGCGCTGGTGCAGCGCAACCCGACGGCGCCGACGGTGAGCGTCTATGGCGAGGTGCGTATCGGCGCCGTTCATGAACCCGCCGAACAGAATGGTGTGGCTGCATTCACCGGCGCCGCCCTGATTCGCGGTACGCGCCGCCGCAGGTTTCAGGAGATTGTTGCCGCCACCGAAGCGGTTGGCGCCAGCGTCAACGCCGGCGGCGGACTGCACTCCACCGGCTTCGGCGGACGATCGCTGAGCGAGAATGTGGCGCTGATCCTCGATATTCTGGCGGATATGCTGCGCGCGCCCACCTTTCCCGAAGAAGAAATCGAGCGCCTGCGCGGTCAGTTTTTGATGATGCTGCGCGAGCAGGAGCAGGATACCTTGGTACGCGCATCGCGCGCGCTGCGGTCGCTCATGTTTCCGCCAACTCATCCCTACAGTCGCCTCAGCAGCGGCACGATCGAAACCATCTCGGCGCTGACGCGGGATGACCTGGTACGCTTCCATACGCTGTACCATCCGGCAGTCACGACAATTGCCGTGGTCGGCGATATCGAACCCGCCGAAGTGACTGACCTGATTGAGCGGTTTTTCGGCGACTGGCAGGCGCCTGGCATGCCGCCGCAGATGATGCTGCCCGACCCGCAGCCGCTGCCCGACCGTCCGCGCGTCCATGTTGCCCTCGAAGGAAAGAGTCAGACCGACATTATCTGGGCAGTGCACGGGATTGATCGCCGTTCGCCCGACTACTACGCCGCGAGTGTCGCAAATATGATTCTGGGACGCATTGGCATTGGCGGTCGTCTTGGCGAGCGGGTGCGTGAAGAACAGGGACTCGCCTATTACTGCGGCAGCAGCCTCGACGCCGATCTCGGCGCCGGTCCGTGGGCGGCGATGGCAGGGGTGAACCCGGCGCACGTCGAACGGGCAATCGACGCCATCATCGCCGAAATCAAACAGTTTGCCGCTGACGGACCGACCGACCAGGAACTTGCCGATGCGCACGACTTCATGACCGGCAGCCTGGCGATCAGCCTCGAAACGAATGACAGCATCGCCGGTACGCTCCTGGGCATCGAACGGTATCACCTCGGACTCGATTATGTCGAGCGCTACCCGTCGATCATCCGCAGCATCGACCGGGATCAGGTCACGGAAGTGGCGCGTCGCTATCTGGCGACCGACGATTATGCCGTGGTAACCGCTGGACCGGCGGTGGGGGAGGAAGACAATGAGCATAGCAACGGATGAGTTGTTGGTGGAGGCGTTGCTTGCGATTGAAGAGACCAATACACCAATGACGTTTAGCGAGATCGCCAAAAGCATCAGCAAACGACGTGGTGGCGTTCAACTGACAGATGATGAAAGAGGGAACTTAAGAGAATGTCTCTACCAGAACGGGAACATGTACATCCTCTGGTCTGCCAAAGACCGAACCTGGACAATCACACCTGAAGGGCGCGCTTACGCACGTCAGATCAGCATTGAGCCTGAAGAGCTCGTGGACATTTCAGAAACTGATGAAGCGCTTGAGCCTAAAGGCGCGCCTTTCAATCCAGCACTGATCAAGGTCGATGTCGATCAGATGCATATCTATCACGCCCTTAAGCTTATTCGTGAGCAAAGACTCGTTCTTCAGCCAGAATTTCAGCGCAATTTCATTTGGGACGAAGTGCGCCAAAGCCGTCTTATTGAGTCTATTCTTCTGCGTATCGCGCTGCCAGCATTTTATCTTGATGCTCCGAGGGAAGACACCTATGTCGTTATTGATGGTCTCCAGCGTCTGATGACGCTCCATCGCTTTTGCAACGAAGAGTCGCTCAAACTCACTGGTTTGGAATACTTGCGCGAGTTCGAGAATCACAGGTTTAGCAAACTACCTTCTCATATGCGATCTCGCCTCGAAGAAACCCGCCTTACAATGCACGTCATCCGACCAGAGACGCCATTACAGGTAAAGTTCATCATCTTTCGGCGCATTAATACTGGTGGTCTAGTCCTGACCAATCAGGAGATCAGACACGCCCTTTATCAAGGGCGCGATGGACGCGCTCCTCGCTTGCTCAAGAAACTCGCTGAAAGCTCAGAGTTTCTCGCTGCAACCGATCATTCCATCAGTCCGCGACGGATGGATGATCGCGAGTGTGTTCTGCGCTTTCTTGCATTCGTGCGGTATCCATACGAGCAGTTCGGTCGAAATTTGAGCATGGGCGAACCACCAAATCTCGATGGACTGCTCAATCGCACGATGGCGGATCTGAACGAGCTGCCTCCTGAGGAGCACGAGAGACTCACGGAGATGTTCCTCGATAGCATGCATAAGGCGCGTCTCGTATTCGGTCGTCACGCTTTTCGCAAATTGTATGGGCGCAACCAGAAACGCCAACCGATTAGCAAACCGCTTTTCGAGGTCTGGAGCACGCTATTCTGCAAATGGTCAACAGAAACACTTGAACAGCGCCGTGACCGAATAATTGATGGTTTTATTGATATCATGAACCAAGATTTCGACTTTATCAAGTCCATCTCATATGGTACAGGAAGCGTAAGGGCAATTAAGTATCGCTTTGACCGAATCAATAGAATGCTTCGAGAAACTCTGCAATGATCAAGACAATTCATCTCCATAACTTCAAATGCTTTGGAGACCAGAGCATTCACTGCGCTCCTCTGACTATTCTCACAGGCGCTAACGCTACTGGAAAGTCGAGCGTCATTCAGGCGCTCCTTCTGTTACGCCAATCACACCAACGCGATACTCTGCGTGATGGCGTCCTTCTTTTGAATGGTTCGCTCGCCACTTTAGGGACAGTAACCGATGTTTTCTACCAAAACGCCCAAGATACCGATCTCTCGATCGAAATTGAAGCGTCTGAAGATATAAGATTCAAGTTTATGTTTGAGCGAGGCGAGCCGACACAGCGCGTACTTAGAGGCCAATCCCTACAGTACTACGAAGCGATAAATCTTTTCTATCCGCAGTTCAACTATCTCAGCGCCGAACGTCTTGGTCCTCGAACAATCTTTCAGATGCCAGAAGGCGAGCATGAATCGCACAATGTTGGTATTCATGGCGAGTATGCCGCATTTGTCGCCGGTCGCAATCAGCAGGAGTTAATAGCCAACGAAAACCTGGCATATACTAATGAAGAGACTGGTGAAACACGTCGCGAGCTCTACCAACAAGTGCGATACTGGATGCGGCAAATCTTTCCTGGCTTCGAATATGCCATCACAGTGCTAACGGATGCTGATCTGGTGCAAACCATGTTCGGCAATTTGCCAGGTCAGAGATTGGTGCGTCCCACAAACATTGGGTTTGGTTTGATCTATACCCTGCCCGTTGTCGTCGCCGCTCTGGTAGCGCCCACAAACTCGCTCCTGATTATTGAAAATCCAGAAGCGCATCTCCATCCTTTCAGCCAGTCGATGCTCGGTCGTTTCCTGGCATGTGTTGCAGCAACTGGCGTGCAGGTTATCATTGAAACTCATAGTGACCATATTCTCAATGGAATCAGGATCGCTGTGTGCAAAGGTGCATGGGGACGTCGAATTGCAGCAGGGCACATATCAATTCAGTTTTTTATTCCTGGTGATGAGACACGACCACATCGCGTCGACACGCCGACCATTCACGCAAGCGGTGGTATTACGCCATGGCCCATCGGTTTCTTTGATCAGTTCGACGCCGATCTCACGGAATTACTATGATTCGCGTTTTCTTCAATAGTCAGTCGTGCGATTCTCAGGCTCCAAGCCAACACGATGCCGGAATATTGCTCAACCAGATGATGGAAACCGTAGAACAGCTGGATGCAATTGAGAGATCAGCTCATGACTCTATTCTCACAAATCGTAATCCCTATGTACGCGACAATCTTCATGGGCACTATCGAGACGGACATTTTGAAAGTCAGCTACTGACCGCTACACACACCTTCAAGGCTATTGTCGGATACTGGCTAAATCATTTGCGAAACTCGCCTGATCTTGCGCGAGATCGCTTTCTCAAATTCGTGCGGAACCTGACAAGTTCCCCACTGGCGTCAGAAGTTTTCTCTAGCGTTAATACACAGTGGCAACGTGTTGACAATAATGAAGACATATCATGGACAGCTTTGGGCTATGCAGCTCATTTTACGTCGCTGGTATGCGAGGCAACCGGCGGTGGTGCAGCGGTTGTCAGCATTAGTGGTATCGCAAAGTACGACACGATGGCAATCGAGGTACAATGCTTGCATACTGATCAGCGACGCCTGGTGTGGAATGTGGCGCATCCCGATCACGTTATTGCTCAACGACGCTGGTACGAAGCTCATCGAAAGCACCTACCAGATCCGACACTGCAAGGGTATGTCTCAGCAATGGATCTGAGTGACGAGGAAGCCCAGCAAGTTCTTGATCGGGCTGTCGAGATTGAGGGGGAGCGTCGCCTCTTCGCACGCTATAGAGGATTTATTTACATTTTTTCCTTTCATGAACATCGAGGTAATAAAAGAATGTATCACGGTTAGCGCATCGATGATCCTCGCCAAATACGCACACGAATGGTAGATATTTGCAATCGCCTTTACAAGGATTTGCAATGGGAAGAATTGGCGCCATAACCATAGCACCGATGAAATCAGCCTGCCCTCAGATTTTTGGGATCAATGTATTCATCCATATCCTGTTGTACGCCGTATGCCGTAAGTGATCCGGTCTTCCGCTTGCACACTGCGCCCTGAGCGTGCAAGGAGCCGTCGTTTGTCTGGCAAAGAGTTTACGGTCACCGACGCCTACCCGTATAACCATCACTCGCCGGTGCGCTGGATATGGTCGCATGTGATGCGCTACCCGTGGTTGCCGGTCGCTTTCGTGGTGACGGTGATCGGCATGGCGGCGCTGCAAAGCTGGAGCGCCGTGCTGGTTGGCACTGCTTTCGATGCGGTGGTCGGCGGCGTTACGCTGGAACAGTTGACGACGCTGGCGTTGATTATTCTGGGGGTGCGCGTCGCCTTCGGCGTGATCGACCTTGCCAACAGTTTCGTGGTGCAACTGCTGGCGCAACTGACCGAGCGCAATACCCGCGAGGAACTGTATGTCAGTCTGCTCGGCAAAAGCCAGACCTTCCACAATCGTCAGCGCACCGGCGATATTATGGCGCGAGCGACAAATGATGTGCAGCAGATCAATGCGATGATCAATCCAGGCATCAGCCTGATCCTCGAATCGCTGGTGAGCCTGACCGTTCCGCTCATTGCCATCACGACCATTCACCCGCAGTTGTTGCTCGTGCCGGTGCTGTTTCTCATCAGTTTCGCCTGGGCGCTGCGACGCTACAACAACCAGCTGAAGCCGGTCGCCGGGGCGTTGCGCCAGCAGTTCGGCGTGTTGAACGCCGGGCTTGCCGAGACGGTCAGCGGCATTGAGGTGGTGAAAGGGTATGCCCAGGAACCGGCAGAAGAGCGGAAGTTCTCTGCCAACGCGCGTCGCTACCGCGATCTGTTTGTGCGCGAAGGAGGCGTTCAGGCGCGGTATCTGCCGTTGCTGCTCTACGGCGTCATGCTTGGGTTCGCGTTTGGTCATGCACTGTTGCTCTGGCGCGCCGGCGAGATTTCCATCGGTCAGATCATCGGGTATATGGGGCTGCTGGAAGTGTTGCGCTTCCCGACCTTCATTTCGCTCTTTACGTTCTCGCTGGTGCAACTCGGCATTGCGGGCGCGGAACGGATGCTGGCAACCATCACCGCAAAAACCGAACTTGATGAGAATGCCGGCGGATACAGCGCGCCGATCAAGGGCGAGATCCGTTTCGAGAACGTCAGTTTTGGATACAACACAGCGGCGCATCACGACTCTGGCAATACCACACGGTCAGCGCCGGTGCTGCGCAACATTACCTTTACAGCGCGCCCCGGCGAGACGATTGCGATTGTGGGACAGACTGGCGCCGGCAAAACGACGTTGACGCGATTGGTCAATCGGATCTACGATGCTACCGAAGGGCGCGTGGTGATCGATGGAGTTGACGTCCGCGAATGGAACCTCGATACGCTGCGCTCGCAGATTTCGACCATCGAGCAGGATATTTTCCTCTTCTCGCGCACCATTGCTGAAAATATCGCATTCGGCGCGGCGGGCAACGCAACCCGCGAGGAGATTGAATGGGCGGCGCGGCAAGCACAGGCGCACGATTTCATTCTGTCGTTCCCGGATGGGTACGACACGGTCATCGGGGAACGTGGCATGACCCTTTCTGGCGGACAGCGCCAGCGCATTGCCATCGCCCGCGCATTCCTGACCAACCCGCGCATCCTGATCCTCGACGACTCGACCAGCGCGATCGACAGCGCGACAGAAGATCAGATCCAGCGCGCAATGCGCCGTATTCTTACAGGACGCACCACGCTGCTGATCACGCACCGCATCTCGCAGATCAGGTGGGCGGATCGGATTCTGGTGCTGAAGAATGGCGAACTGGTCGCTCACGGAACGCACGACGAGTTGATTGAAACGAGCGACGCCTATCGTCGTATTTTTCTGCGCTACGACGCAGGACATACCGCTACTGTCGCGGTTCGCGGCAGGCGGCAGGAGGACGTATGACCCCGGAACAGCGCCGTGTTCGATTGGAAGGCGCGCATAATGTGCGCGATGTGGGCGGGTACCCGACCCTGGACGGACGAATGACGCGGTGGCGCCGCTTGCTGCGCGCCGACAGTCTTCACCGTCTGACCGCCGAGGATCAGGAGCGGCTTCGCGCTTACGGCGTGCGCACGATCATCGATCTGCGATTGCCGTTCGAGGTTGCGCACAATCCGAATGTGTTCGCCGGCGCCAATGATGTGCGCTACGTCAATCTGCCGCTGATCACCGAGCGCAGCGAGACCAGCATCGAGTCGCGGGCGCGTTCGGTCGGAGAACTGTACCGGCTCATGCTGGACGAGTGCCAGGAACCGATCCGCCAGACATTGGCGA
Source organism: Roseiflexus sp. (assembly GCF_057785375.1). Lineage (NCBI taxonomy): Bacteria > Bacillati > Chloroflexota > Chloroflexia > Chloroflexales > Roseiflexaceae > Roseiflexus > Roseiflexus sp. The sequence goes on along the minus strand of NZ_JBYNRX010000029.1, from coordinate 19,840 downwards.
CGATGGCGGAGGCGAAGACACCGGTACTGGTCCATTGCTTCATTGGCAAAGATCGCACCGGGCTGATCACGGCGCTGGCGCTCGGAGCGGCTGGCGTGCCAGCAGAGACGATTGCCGACGATTATGCGTTGAGCGCGCCGCTTACAGTATCGTTGATTGCAGAAATTCGCGCGACGCTGATCCGGTTGGGATACGATGCTGCGCGGTTCGACCGCCTCTCTCCGGCGCCGCGCGAGGCGATGATCTCGACGATAGCCTATCTGCATGAACGCTATGACAGCGTTGAAGCGTATCTCGCCGCTATCGGACTGACCGATGCCCAGCGCGATGGATTACGGCGACTGTTGTTGGAATGATGGACAGGGGGCAATTGCCGGTTGCCAGCAGGGGCGTGCCGCGCGCTCGCCCACCCGGGCCGCCAGCACGCCCGTCGGCGTGGCGTAGGGCGCCGGTTGCAGGTAGAGGAAAGGAAAGCAAGGCGAGGGGCGAAAGGATTGCAGGTTGCAGGTGGAAAGACGACGTTCCACGTCGTGAACGCGACGCCCTGAGATCGCAAAGGGTTGAACATGGCGCGTCTAACCCCTAACCCCTGGTTCTCGGTTCTCGGTTCTCGGTTCTCAGTTCTCGGTTCTCAGTTCTCGGTTCTCAGTTCTCAGTTCTCAGTTCTTAGTTCTCAGTTCTCGGTTCTCAGTTCTCAGTTCTCGGTTCTCAGTTCTCGGTTCTCAGTTCTCGGAGCACGTTATGGGCTTCCTCATGGACGGCCTGGCAGCCGAAGCATACGACCGCAGTTACAGTGATCAGGCGCTGATCCGACGGATCTGGCGCTATTTCCGCCCTCACAGCGGGCGCGTCGCGCTGGTTGCACTCATGGTTGTGCTGGGGTCGCTCGTCGCAACCGTCATTCCGATCACAATCTCACGCAGCATCGAACTGCTCGCAGGCGACCCGGCAACCCAGGTGTTGATCGGGCTGGCTGCCATCGTCGCTGTGATGGGAGCGCTCGGATGGTTCTTCAACTTCGTGCGGCAGACCTTCTCGGCGCGCGCGGTTGGCGATGTGGTGCTGGCGCTGCGTGAGGACGCCTTCCGCGCGGTGTTGCAGCGCGATATGTCGTTCTACGACCAGTACGCATCGGGACGCATCGTCAGCCGAGTGACGTCGGATACGCAGGATTTTGCCACGGTTGTGACGCTGACGATTGACCTGCTCAGTCAGCTGTTGCTGGTGGCAATCATTGCCGTAGTAATGTTCACGATCAACTGGCAACTGGCGCTGATCACGCTGGCGACCGGTCCGATTGTCATTGCAGCGGCGCTAACATTTCGCCATGTTGCGCGCCTGACGACGCGCCAGGCGCAGCGTGCGCTGGCGAACGTCAATGCCTCGATCCAGGAAACGGTCAGCGGCATTGCTATCGCCAAGAGTTTTCGCCAGGAAGCGGCAATCTATCAGCAGTTCCGGCAAACGAACGAACTGGCGTTTCAGGTGCGCCTGCGCCAGGGCCTCGTCTTCAGCAGCATCTTTCCGATTCTGAATTTGCTCTCTGGCATCGCCATTGCGACGATTATCTACTTCGGCGGACGGTTGGCGCTCGGCGGCGTCGTGTCGGTTGGGGAATGGTATCTGTTCGTCCAGAGTCTGGCGATCTACTTCTTCCCGCTTACCAGCATCGCCTCGTTCTGGAGCCAGTTTCAGCAGGGATTGTCCGCCAGCGAGCGCGTCTTTGCGCTGATCGACGCCGAGCCAAAGGTCGTGCAGATTGCGAAAGAACCGGTGACGCATCTGAGTGGACGCATCGAGTTTCGGGATGTATGGTTCACCTATGACACCGGGCAGGATCGCGCCGCCGGATCGCCATCGTCCACATCGGTACAGTGGGTGCTGCCGGGATTCTCGCTCACGATTCCAGCCGGGCAAAAACTGGCGGTTGTGGGGCATACCGGCGCCGGCAAATCGAGCCTGATCAAACTGATCACCCGCTTCTACGAGTTTCAGGAAGGTCAGTTGCTCATCGACCGGCGTGATATTCGCACGCTGGACCTGGCGCAGTACCGCCGGCAGATCGGGCTGGTGCCGCAGTCGCCGTTTCTGTTCTCCGGCACGGTTGCCGACAACATTCGCTACGGTCGTCCTGATGCGACGATGGCGGAAGTGGAAGCGGCGGCGCGCCAACTGGGCGATGAATGGATCACCGACCTGCCCGACGGCCTGGAAACCGATGTCGGCGAGCGCGGCGCGCGACTGTCGCTCGGGCAGCGCCAGCTTGTCGCGCTGGCGCGCGTCCTGTTGCAGAACCCGTCGATCTTCATCCTCGACGAAGCCACGGCGAGCATCGATCCATTCACCGAGACCCAGGTTCAGGAAGGGTTGGATGTCGTCATGCGGGGACGAACCAGCATCATTATTGCCCACCGCCTCTCGACTGTCCGCACCGCCGACCGGATTATCGTGTTGAAGCAGGGGCGGATCATCGAAGAGGGAACCCACGATGACCTACTGGCAGCGAGCGGGCATTACGCCGAACTGTACAACACCTACTTCCGCCACCAATCGCTGGATTATAAGCCATGGGAGGAAGAGAACCGAGAACTGAGAACCGAGAACTGAGAGCCAGGAACCAGGAGATTGTCATCGGCGAGGAGAGGCGGTTCGTCGTGGGGACCAGATGCGGCGGATGAATCGCACGACGACAATGGCGAAGAGCGCAAGGATTATGATCGCCAGGATCGGCGCCAACACCGCCAGGATCGATACCACCAGCGAGATGATATCCTCGATGGCGCTGATCACCGGATTTGCCATACCGCCGGTGGTCGCTGTTGCAACCGGTCGCGCGGCGCTGCGCCCGATATGCGTGGCGCCAGCAGCCAGGATGCCGCACACTGCCGCCAGCACCGGATCAACAGCGCCGGTCGAACTGTTTGCCGCCAGAAAGACGATGGCGCCGGCCGCCGGGCTGATGACCATGCCGGCGAGGTGCAGCGCGTGATCGACTGCCGGAATCTTATCTCCAATCAGGTCGAGCAGGGTCAGCACGGCCACAACCAGCAGGAATACCGGGTGTTCCACCACGTCATAGGGGGCGTTCAAGCGGATAAGGTCGGTATAGCGCGCCAGCAGACCGACCGTCAGCAAAGGGATGTAGGCATTGAGACCTGCGGCGGTCGAAAGACCAAATGCGGATAAGATGCTGAGCAAACCTGTCATCGTCGCTCCCTTCGTTCATCGGCGCTCGAAAACGGTCCATATCCCGCAGCATAGCATAGACGATATTCGCATACCCGGTCAACACACCACGTCATTTTTACCCAGTGATACGTCACAACCGGCGATAACGTTTCACGATGGGAGGAACAGATCATGGCAGAACAACAGCAGGAACGCTGGTTTGAGGTGGCGCCCGGCATCCGCCGCCGCACAATCGCCGTCACCGAACGGATGCAGCAGATCATGGTCCAATTGGATCAGGGAGCGCGTCTCCCGGAGCACCGCCATCCCCATGAACAGATCACCTATCTCATTTTGGGGCGCCTGCGCTTTTTCATCAATGGAACAGCGCGAGATGTCGCGCCAGGCGAAACAGTTGCACTGCCGGGGAATACGCCGCATGGAGTTGAAACGCTCGAAGCGTCGCTGGCAATCGACACCTTCAGCCCGCCACGCGAAGACATGCTGGCGCAGGACGCCGCCCCTTGAGGTCTGCGCTGCACCATCCGACCTGAAGGGTCTTGAGGGAAAACATTGCGCGTGGATGAACGGGCGGACTAGAGCCTGTTATGCACTTCAGAGATAAACGTGGTATGATTTCAGTATGACACGTCAACCCTATCCAAGCGATGTGAGCAACGAGGAGCGGGCCTTCGTCGCTCCCTCCCTGACCTTCATGACCGAAGACGCCCCGCAGCGCAACCACGCGCTGCGCGAGGTCTTGAACGGATTGCGCCGGATCGTCCGCGCTTCGGCAGGCTCAGCGCATCGCACGGGAGCGCCCTGGCGCATGATGCCCAACGCTCCGCCGCCGTGGTACACCGTCTATCAGCAAACCCAGCGCTGGCTGAAGGCCGGGGTCGTTGCAACGCTCGTCCATGATCTGCGCGCGCCCCCCTGCCTACGCGCAGGGGGGGAAAAGGGGGGGGGGCGCGCCTGCGCGCTTCGACGCTTCGGCCGGCTCAGCGCAAGCCGGCTCAGCGCACCGCCGTGCGCGGCGATCGTTGACGCGCGCACGATGCAATCGCCCCCCTGCCCCCCCCGCAGGGGGGAAAGGGGGGGGCGCAGCGCGCGCCGGCTATGACGGGCATAAACGCCGCAAGGGCAGCAAGGTTCACGTGGCTGAAGCGGTTCATTACTGTTATGCTCGAAAGTACATAACAGGCTCTAGAGCAATGCCTTCGCTTACGCAACGAGCTTACGGCTATGTGTATGCTGCTTCTGACGTCACGGGAGGGTTTCGTATACCACACATACGATACTAGCATGCTATCATGCTAGCACAACACGCACACACCTTACCTCCGCTTGTCCCACAACGCATTGACATACTGTTGCGCACTGCAACAATCAACGTGCACCGGCAGTCGGGGATGGCATGACCGCGCCTCGGCGTCAGCAGTCCCGGTGGGGCTTCCACGTGCGGTGTGCACGGTCGAACCGCCTGCTCAGCGATGGCTTTCGCCCGTCGATAGGTGGGCCTGGTACCCTAGCATTGTGTGGAATGTCGAACCGCGTCCTCAGCGAGGGCTTTCGCCCGTAGCGCCCGGCGTCCCGCTGCGCGCATCAGCAGTATAGTCCAAATGACCACGCATGAGTATCAGTTCTCGGTTCCCAGTTCTCGGCTCTCGCAACCCCTAACCCCTAACCTCTAACCTCAGTTCATCGCCATCCTCACGATTCAGCCAGCGAATGAAGACGACGGTCAGCACTGCGAAGTAGATCAGGCTGCCGGGCACCCACATGATCAGGCCCGCCAGTTGCTGATCATCACCAAGAGAGACGCCCCAGAGACGCGGACGCAGAGCGTAGAACGGGTAGAGCGGCGCTTCGGCGAATGCGATCAGCGCACCGATGATTGTGGTTGGCAGCGACATGAAGAAGAGATACGCGGTCTGCAACAGGGGATGGGCGGATGGCAATTCGTCCATAGGGCTACAGATAGGCCACCAGGAAAGCACACCGACCACGAAGAACATCACGTGCTCAAGAATATGGACACGCTCATCACGCAGCGCCAGGTCGTAGTAGGCAGGCACGTGCCAGAGCGCGAAAACGGCATTGAATGCGAAGAACACGAAGATCGGATTGGTGAGAAACGAGCCGGCAGCATACGACCCAGGGATGCGCATGAGCGGGCGCAGCACCCAGCGCGGCAGACCGAGCAGCAGGAAAGGGGGCGCGACCATCGCCAGCAGCAGGTGCTGAAGCATATGCATCGTCAGCAGATAACTCGCCAGGCTGTCGATAGGCGACGCGAGCGCGATGAAGAGCACCACCCAACCGACATAGAACAGGCGCACCTGCACCGGCGTCGGCGGTGCACTGTCGGGGAAAAAGCGCCGCAGCGGACCGGTGACGCAGAGCGCGTACCCTCCCGCAATCAGCGCCAGGTTTGCGATCAGCCCCGGTTCGAAGTTCCACTCATACATCCCGTCGTCCCCGGTTCATCCCGCAATCCCAACGTGCTCCGAGAACAGCACCATAAAGGATAACAGCAGAGTCGTTGCAAACGCAAGCGGCACCAGGAAGACAAACTTGAAAATGCCGGCATCACCCTTGAGGTGCATAAAGAACATCACCACCGCCGCGCCCTTGATCGTCGAGAGAATCAGCAGCAGCGTCACCTCCAGCCATTTGGCGATCAGATGCTGCTCGTTCACAATGAACAACCCGACCTCCAGCGCCGTCACCACTGCCAGCACCCCGGCAACGAGCCAGTAGAACCGGTCGGAATGGCTGTGCTCGCCATAGGCATGACTGCTACGCTCTTCACCATGACCTGCCACGATGATCGCTCCTCTCTAGATCAGATAGACCAGCACAAAGATCGCCACCCACACAAGATCGACAAAGTGCCAGTAAAGACCGGCAATCTCGACGTCCATCGCATTCTCGGGCGAGTCGGGATACGCGCGCACCTTGAAGAACACCGAGAGCAGCCAGATCACCCCAATTGCCACGTGCGTCCCGTGAAAACCGGTAAGCACGAAAAACGTCGTGCCGAACAGGCTGCTGCTCAGGGTCAATCCCTCGTGGTACAGGTGGTTGAATTCATACACCTGACCGCCGATGAACGCCAGCCCCAACCCAACCGTCGCCAGCAACCAGGTGGTGAACCAGCGGCGGTCGCCGCGTTTACTGGCGGACAGCGCCAGCACCATGGTCAGACTGGACGCCAACAGAATGCTCGCCAGCACCGTCGTCAACTCGATATCGAGAAACTGGCGCGGGTCCTGAAAATCAGGGCGCGCGCGGTTGACCGGTGCAAACACGAAGTAGGTCGTGATCAGCGTTGCGAAGAAGAGAGTCTCGGAGCCGATGAACGCCCACACCCCCAACTTCCGGTTATCGACGCCAAGCGACGTATGGTGCGCCACCGCCGCCTGCGGTCTGGTCATCGATGATTCGCTCATACCGATCTCCATTCAACGTTCAACGACCACCTGTAATCTTTCCTGCCTTCGCACTCGATTGACTCACCGCAGAGGCACAGAGAACACAGAGGCGAGGACCTTTGCCCACTTTTCACTTCGCCCTGCCCTCGCCATCTCTCGCCTCTCGCCTCACCCCTCTCGCCTCTCGCCTCACCCCTCTCGCCTCTCGCCTCACCCCTCTCGCCTCACCCCTCTCGCCTCTCCCCTCTCGCCTCTCCCCTCTCGCCTCTCGCCTCACCCCTCTCGCCTCTCGCCTCTCCCCTCTCGCACGCTAGTGCGCCTGATACGGCGAGTCAACGTGCGAGATGCGCACCCAACTGAGAATGCCCGTCGCCATGATGAGCAGACCGACAAGCATCGCAGATGCCGCAATCACGCCGAAATCTCCCAGATAAATGATGCCAAAGCCCAGGATCATAATGCCGACCGACACAATGAGTGGCGCATAGGTGGGTGAGGGCAGATGGATCGGCTCCATCGCCATCGGCGTTTCGCCCTCCGCCCCATCGTACAGCAGACCTCTCAACCGGGCGGCTGGCGTCTCGTGCGAACCATTCACTTCGTGCAGGTGCGGATACTTCTCGTCCCACAGCGGACGGCGGCTGCGCACCCGCGGCGTTACCGCGAAATTATAGACCGGCGGCGGCGAACTGACCGACCATTCGAGTGTCGCCCCGTCCCACGGATCGGCGGGTGCGATCGGACCGCGCCGGATGCTTGTGAGCACATTCCAGAGGAAGAGCAGGAACGCAACCGCAAGCAAGAGCGAGCCGATGGTGGAGAGCAGGTTCCAGAGGTTCCACCCCATCTCCGATTCATAGGTGTAGATACGGCGCGGCATGCCCTCATTGCCACTCAGGTGCATCGGGAAGAACGTCAGGTTGAAACTGATCAGCATCAGCCAGAACTGCCACTTGCCGAGCCGTTCATTGAGCATCCGGCCCGTCATCTTCGGGAACCAGTAGAAGACACCCGCGAAGACCCCCTGGATCGCGCCGCCGAACAGCACATAGTGCATATGCGCAACAACGTAGTACGAGTCGGTTTGCTGAACATTGATCGGCGGCGAAGCGAGGGTAATCCCGCTGATGCCGCCGATGACGAACATGCTGATGAAACTGATAGCATAGAGCATCGACGTGGTCAGATTGAGCGACCCCTGCCACATTGTCGCCAGCCAGTTGAAGATTTTGACGCCGGTTGGCACCGCGATCAGAAAGCTGGCGGCGCCGAAGAAGGCATTCGCCAGCGGACCAAGACCGACCGCGAACATATGGTGCGCCCAGACTAGGAAGCCGAGGAAGCCGATCGCCACGCCGGAGTACGCCACGAACGCATAGCCAAAGATCGGCTTGCGCGAGAAGGTTGGCAGCACTTCCGAAATGATCCCCATCGTCGGCAGAATGAGGATGTAGACTTCAGGATGCCCGAAGAACCAGAAGAGATGCTGCCAGAGCACCGCATCGCCGCCGAGATTGGGGAGGAAGAAGCGCGTGCCGAAGTGCCGGTCGAACAGCAACTGGATTGTCGCCACCGTCAGCACCGGGAAGGCGAAGATCAGAATGAACGCGACGATCAACTGCATCCAGACGAACAGCGGCATCCGGTTGAGCGTCATCCCCGGCGCGCGCATGTTGAGAATGGTCACGATAAAGTTCAGGGCGCCAGCGATTGACGCCACGCCGGTCAGACCAATGCCGATAATCCAGTAATCGACGCCTGCCGTCGGCGCAAACTGCTTCTGCGTCAACGGCGCATAGGCGAACCAGCCGACATTCGGCGCGCCGCCGACGAAGAAACTGACATACAGCATCAAGCCGCCAAAGATGAAGAGCCAGATGCTGAGCGCATTGAGGCGCGGGAACGCCATATCGCGCGCACCGATCATAAGCGGCACAATATAGTTGCCCAACCCGACGTTCAGCGGCATCAGACCAAGGAAGATCATGGTCGTGCCGTGCATCGTGAACATCTGATTGTACACATCGGGCGTCAGGAAGGTATTATCGGGCACGCCAAGCTGGATGCGCATAAGGAGCGCTTCAATTCCCCCGATTAGGAAGAACACGAACGCGCTGACCAGATACATAATCCCAATGCGCTTATGATCAGTCGTGCTGAGCCACCCGGCCCAACCGGGGCGCACACTGACGCTGGGCGGGCTGACCGTTCCGGCGGTGCGTTCGGCGATTGCCATACAATCCTCCACAATACTAGCGTTCTGGCGGCAGCGTGACCGACACTTTCATACTATCGAGATAGGCGACAAGGTCGGCAATCTCCTGGTCGCTCAGGTTTGCCTTGATCCACTGCGGCGTCAACACCCGGCTCATCAGGTTGCCGGGTTTCAGTTTCGGCGCGTCGCGCAGCCAGCGATCGAGATTGTCCGGCGAGTAGGGCAGAATACCGGCGGCAATCGTCTGGCGGCTGCCGTAGTAGGTCAGACTCGGACCCACCAACCCGCGTGCATTCGTCCCCTCGACGGCGTGGCAGGCAATACACTGCTTGCGCGCATCGAGGAAGATCGCCTGACCACGCGCCGCATCGCCGGTCAACCCATTGACGGTCAGCGTCCCGGCGGGAGCGGGAGGAGTCGTCTTTTTCTGCTCGATCCAGCGATTGAACTCGGCTTCATCGACTGCAATGACGCGGAAGCGCATCAGCGCGTGCGCTTCGCCGCAGAACTCGGCGCAGACAGCGCGATAGATGCCGGGTTGTTCGGCGGTAAACGTCAGGAAGTTTGTTTTGCCAGGGATCATGTAGGTCTTCCCGGCAAGCTTCGGCACCCAGAAGTTATGGATGACATCCTGCGACTCCAGTACGACCGTCACCGGTCGCCCAACCGGGATATACATATCCGAGGCGGTCACCACCGGTTTCCCGTCGGCGCCGAGGTCGGGATACTGAAACTCGAACCACCACTGATGCCCAATGGCTTTGATCCGCAGCGCATCATCGGGCATGACCGCATTCTCCGCTTGCGTGCGGAAAGTCAACACAGCGATCACCAGCACAATAACGGCAGGCGCAATCGTCCACAAGATCTCGACCTGCGTATTGCCGTGAACCTGCGCCGGCATTGCCGTACTGCCAGGGCGGCGGCGGAAGCGCCAGATGGCATAGATGAGCAACCCCTCGACCACAACGAACACACCGAGGGCCATCCACCAGATCGGGACAAGGAGTTCGTAGATGCGGCGCGCATTGTCGCCATAGGGATCATAGGTATTGCCCGGATTGTTGCCGCAGGCGGCGATCACAACCGACATGCCGATCAGAAGGAGGAAACGCGACCATCTGAGAAATGACCGAGGAAGCGTATTCATGAAGGCTCCTCTCCAGGCGCCTGCGCTCAGTGCGCGTGGATGCAACCGCGCCAACCAACAGCATCGTGCCGCATCACAACGGGGTTTCTTGCCTGTCCGGACAATCCTTCCCGGATAATACGTGAAAAGTTGCACGATGTTCCGAGGGTTATTATACCCGAAACTTGGAGGGTGTCAACACCATTTTCCCCTTCGTTCGACGGATGCCCGGCATCATATGACCTCACCGAACGAAGGGGAAGACTACACTTTACATACCAGATGAGCAGCGTATAATTGAGGTTATCATCCCTTAATGTAGATGATGACACGTCATTTTGCACGACGCGCCGGGCTATGCTACAATCGGCGTTACCATCATCTCGCCTGCTGTAATCGAAATCAGACTGAAAGGAGCCAGATCAGGAACCTGCCAGGTCGGGGAACTCTTTCCTTCCAGCAATCCGACTGATGCCCGCACAGTCGCCAGCGTCCGACAGGTGAAACAAGGCTGTTCTTCCCAAGTGCAAGCAGTATTGCTATTCGCAAGCTATCAAGGAGAGAGTCGCATGCAAGAACTCAGCGCTTTCGAACAGGCAGCCGTATGGGCCGTGCTTGGCGTTGCAATCTTCGGCATCGCCTACGCCTTCGTCCTCCGGGCGCAGATTCTGGCGCAGGACAAAGGCACTGCCCGCATGCAAGAGGTCTGGGGATTCATCAAAGACGGCGCGAATGCCTACCTCAGCCGTCAGTTCCGCACTATCGCCATTCTGATCGTAGTTCTGACGTTTCTGCTTGCCGCCAGTGTGTTCATCATTCCGCCCACGCGCGAGGCGGTTGAACACTTCGGCAGCGAAGAAGCGGCGACGCTGTGGGTGGCAATTGGGCGCGCCGTCGCCTTCCTGATGGGGTCATTGTTCTCGTATGCGGTCGGCTTCGTCGGTATGAACGTGGCGGTCGAGGGAAATGTGCGGGTGGCTGCCGCGTCGCGCAAGGGGTACAACCCGGCGCTGCAGGTCGCCTACAAGTCCGGGTCGGTGACCGGTATGCTGACTGTGGGGCTTGGCCTGCTGGGCGGGACGTTGATCTTTATGGTCTTCGGCATCGCTGCCCCGGACGCGCTCCTCGGCTTCGGTTTCGGCGGCTCGCTGATTGCGCTCTTCATGCGCGTCGGCGGCGGCATCTACACCAAGGCGGCCGACGTCGGCGCCGACCTGGTGGGAAAGGTGGAAGCCGGCATTCCCGAGGACGACCCGCGCAATGCAGCGGTGATCGCCGACCTGGTAGGCGACAATGTCGGCGACTGCGCCGGTATGGCGGCGGACGTGTTCGAGAGCTTTGAGGTGACGCTGGTGTCGGCGTTGATCCTGGGGCTGGTGCTGGGTGACGCTGTCGTCGGCACGTTGGGCGATGGCCAGTACGACCTGCGCTTTATCGTCTTCCCGCTGGTGCTGCGCGCTATTGGCGTGATTGCATCGGTCATCGGCAACTCCATCGTCAGAACCGACGAGAAGCGTCGTAATGCCATGGCAGCCATGAACCGCGGCTTCTACGTTGCCGCCCTCGTTTGTCTCATTGGATTCGCCGGGTTTACGGCGGTCTACATGGTCGATCCGGCGACCGACGCAATCGACTGGCGACCCTTCCTGGCGACGATTGCCGGTCTGGTGCTGGCAGTGGCGCTCGATAAACTGACGGAGTACTTCACATCGACCCACTTCAACCCGGTGAAGGAAACCAGCAAAGCATCGAAAACCGGCGCAGCCACCAATATTCTTTCGGGTCTGGCGCTGGGCATGGAGTCGAGTGTGTGGGCGATCCTGGTGATCTGTGCGTCGATCCTGACCTCGATTGCGATCTATGCCGGGTACTCGACTGACCCGGCGGTAACGCTCACCGCTGTGCTGTACGGCGTGTCGCTCACCGGCATCGGCATGCTAACGCTCACCGGCAACACGATCTCGATGGACTCGTTCGGCCCGATTTCGGACAATGCCAACGGCATCGGCGAGATGGCAGGGCTGGACAAGAACGCGCGCAATGTCATGGACGACCTGGACGCAGTCGGCAATACGACGAAAGCGGTCACCAAGGGCATTGCTATCGGTTCTGCGGTGATTGCGGCGGTCGCGCTCTACGGTTCGTACCTGGCGGATGTGTCGAAGGTGCAGGAGCAGATCGGCGTGCCGCTGACGGAGCAACTGCGCACTATCGGCATCAACGTCGCCATGCCAACTGTCTTCATCGGGTTGCTGATTGGCGGCGCGGTGCCGTTCCTGTTCTCGTCGCTGACGATTCGCGCGGTGCAGCGCGCAGCATCGCAGATCGTGAACGAGGTGCGCCGCCAGTTCAAGATCCCGGGGATCATGGAAGGCACAGTGACCCCCGACTATGCACAGGCGGTCAGCATTTCCACCGTTGCAGCGCAGAAGGAACTGATCAGCCTGGGCTTAATCGCGGTGATGGTGCCGATCCTGGTTGGCTTCCTGCTCGGCGTCGAGGCGCTTGGCGGCTTCCTGGCGGGCATCATTCTCTCCGGCCAGTTGATGGCGGTCTTCCAGGCGAACGCTGGCGGCGCGTGGGATAACGCGAAGAAGTACATCGAAGAAGGGAACTTCGGCGGGAAGCACTCCGAGCCGCACAAAGCCGCCGTGGTCGGCGACACCGTCGGCGACCCGCTGAAGGATACGGCGGGACCGGCGTTGAACCCGATGATCAAGGTGATCAACCTGGTGGCGCTGATCATTGCGCCGATCATTGTCACCATTCCGAGCGGCAGCCCCGGCGTCATCTTCGCCATGGTCATCTGCGCTGCGGCGCTGGTCTGGGCAATCTGGCAGAGCAAGCGCGAAGCGCCCTCAATGACGACCGAGACCGCCGCGCCAGCGACGGCGAAAGGGGTATGATGTTAGGGCAGGTCGCTGACCTGCCCTACGGCACAGGCAGGTCGTTGACCTGTCCCCACGGGACGACAGGCAGGTCGCTGACCTGATAGAGCGATTGCCCAACAAGATGGGGAGCGGCTGACGTTTGCTTCGACAGGCGCAGCCAACGTCAGCCGCTCGACGGTCAACACAGGCACGTATCGGGCAACATCTGTTGATTGCTCTATAAGGGTAGGTCGGAACCTGCCCGTCCCGTGGGGCATGTGGGGGCAGGTTCGAGTATCTTGGGGCAGGTCTCAGACCTGCCCCAATATTTACATCCGGTTACGCCGCTGTTCCTGGAAGCAATCGTCGCACAGCACCGGCTTGCGACCGCTCGGCAGGAACGGCACTTTCGCCTCGCGCCCGCAGTTGGCGCAGATCGCGGTGTACATCTCACGCGCACCCGATGAACGCGCCCCACCGCCACGCTCGCCATAGCCGCCGCCGCGCTCACCATACCCGCTGCTACGCTCGCCATAGCCGCTCCGGCTACTGCCGCCGGAGGTTTTGCGCGCCTGCCGACAACTTGGGCAACGCGACGGCTCGTTGGTGAATCCCTTCTGTGCGTAGAACTCCTGCTCGCCTGCGGTGAAAACGAACTGTGCGCCGCAATCGCGGCATGTCAATGTTTTGTCGGCGTAGCTCATCGCTCGCTTCGCTCCTTTGGGCTTGCTTCCAAGCCCACACCTTAGGTTTTGATCGACTGGGGTCTGGCAAACGATGGGCTGTGGGATCTAACCGGAGAGGCAGGAATCCAGGGCGCCACGCGGAACCAAACCGTATATAGTGTATCACGCGCCAGAAGGGATTGCAAGGATAAAGCACAGCGGGGTGCAGGCATATTGGGTTCCGCCATGCCGTGTTGCTGCGAGCGGAAGCCCGCGCTGAGGACGCGGTTCGACCGTGCTCACCGTGCTTACCGCAAGTGCAAGCCCCAACCCCTCCAGCCCGCGCCGATGGGCGGCGCGTAGTCGCGCAGGGGCGAATACTCATTCGCCCCAACCCCTCCAGTCTGCGCCGGCGGGCCTGGCTTCCCGGAGCCTGCGCCTTCAGGCGCCAGGCAGACCAACGCACGAGCCGTCTCGCTACGGGCTAAAGCCCGCACCACCTCTTCCCCCTCTCCCCTCGTGGGAGAGGGGGGCAGGGGGGTGCGGGACGCCTCCCCCCTCTCCCCTCGTCAGAGAGGGGAGAGGGGGGTGCGGGACGCCTCCTCCCTCTCCCCTCGTCAGAGAGGGGAGAGGGGGGTGCGGGACGCCTCCCCCCTCTCCCCTCGTGGGAGAGGGGGGTGAGGGGGGTGAGGGGAAGCACGGGCTAAAGCCCGCACCACCTCTTCCCCCTCTCCCCTCGTCAGAGAGGGAGGCAGGGGGGTGAGGGGAAGCACGGGCTAAAGCCCGCACCACCTCTTCCCCCTCTTCCCTCGTCAGAGAGGGGACGCCTCCCCCCTCTCCCCTCGTCAGAGAGGGGGGCAGGGGGTACGGGGAAGCACGGGCTAAAGCCCGCACCACCTCTTCCCCCTCTTCCCTCGTCAGAGAGGGGGGCAGGGGGGTGCGGGACGCCTCCCCCCTCTCCCCTCGTGGGAGAAGGGGGTGAGGGGAAAGAAGAAGGCCACGCTATAACACAGCGGGCAGGACTTTAGCCCTGCCCGTCGTCGCCCAAGCGCTCTGGATTGTCGTCAGGAGCAGGCCGCGCCAGGCGACAGTCGCGCGCTGCGCGCAACCGTCGCCGGTTCCGCCATCACCGCACCGTCAGCGGCAGGTAGACCGCGTATGGCGGCTGATACCGCACGATGTAATCCGCCAGATCATTCCTGGCAGCGCCTGTGAACCCACCGCCGATGGAGAGGTCATTGTTCACGCCGACGGCGATGGCTCTTACCTCATCATTGAGCGCGCTCAGGCTGCCCGAGCCGCCGACGTCCGACCAGGTTGACCCGTCCCAACGCGCCAGGTAGTCCGCCGCAGCAACGCCGGCGACGTTCCGGAAGGAGCCGCCGACGTACAGATTGTTGCCGCTGACCGCCAGCGAATACACGACCGAGAACGAACCGCCGACCGGCGCAATCGCGCCCACGCCGCCGCTGCCGCCAAGCGCGCGCCACTGACCGCCGTCCCAGCGCGCCACGTAGTCCGCCTCCGCCACGCCGCCGGCGTCGACAAACGCGCCGCCGGCGAAGACGCCCGCGCTGCCCACGGCGAGCGCGTAGACCGCACCGTTGAGCGGCGTCGTTCCCAGCGCGCCCCACGATCCGCCGCTCAGCCGCGCAAGGTAGTCTGCGTTCGGGTCGCCACCGGCGTCGAAGAACCAGCCGCCCGCCAGCACCTCCGTCCCGCTCAGCGCCAGCGTGGAGACAGGGGCGTTAATTGAGTTGGGCGCTCCGAGCGCGCCCCACGTATTGCCGCTCAACTTCGCCACCTTGTTCGCACCGCTCACCCCGCCGGCGTTCGTGAACGAGCCGCCCGCCAGCACCTCCGTCCCGCTTACGACCAGCGTGGAGACAACATCAAAATAGGAGTAGGAGAAGGAGAACGAGTTAGGCGCTCCGAGCGCGCCCCACGTATTGCCGCTCAACTTCGCCACATAGTTCGCGCCGCTCACCCCGCCGGCGTTCGTGAAGATGCCGCCCGCCAGCACCTCCGTCCCGCTCACGACCAGCGTGGAGACAGGGGCGTTAATTGAGTTGGGCGGACCGAGCGCGTGCCACCGACTGCCGTCCCAGCGCGCCACCATGTTCGCGCCCGCCACCCCGCCGGCGTTCGTGAACGAGCCGCCCGCCAGCACCTCCGTCCCGCTGATGACCACGGCACGCACCGTGCCGTCCAACGCCGGCAGCGCGCGCTCTCCCAGGTGCGACCACGTCCCGCTCACTGCCTCCGGCCGGAATACCGGACCGTCGTCCGGGTCGAGCGTCACCTGCCAGCCGTCCAGGTCCAGCGGACCCTGCACCGTCCCATCCAGTTGCAGCCGCCCGTCGGGGTCAGCAGCGGTGCGACCGGAATGCCGTCGCCGTCGGATGGCGCGGCGTCGGGCTGCGCCGTCGGTTCGGCGTCGTCCTCCTGTTCCGCCTGCGACGGCGCAGCGTCGGGCTGCGCCGTCGGTTCGGCGTCGTCCTCCTGTTCCGCCTGCATTTGGACGGCGGGCGCCGGCGGTCCCGCCGCCACAGTCACCGGCGGCGGCGATGTCCGCCCTGCCGCCGCCGGCGTTCTGTTCGCCGCGATGAAGAGCATCAGACCGATCAGTGCCAGTGCGCCTCGAAGTGACATACGTGCAACTCCCGCGATGTTCAAAGACGAAGAACCCTTCCGTCACGCCTGCTACGCTCCGATGACCAGGCAACCCTAACCGAACGCTGCCCGCCGCCTTGACCCTGGCAGACGATCCCTGACATTTCGTAGAGGAGTATTGCGTGATAATCCCGGCGTCTGCTTGTAACTCAAATAAACCAAAAAAGACCGCGTACGTCTACAGTCTCTTGATCATGGTAAAGTATGGTACTTTGGTCCCAGGCGCATTATGACCAAAGTTCGAATTGATGAAACAAGGTGTCGCATTTTTCAGGCGCGCAGAGTGTCGGGGCGGAGCATTGTCCTTCCTGCTGCCCATCGCTCCATGCGCCCCCTCATCCCGTGTGGGAGAGGGGGCGCGGGCGTCCGCCTGCGCGCGTCTGTATGCGCACAGCCCCGGAAGGGCTTGCACTTGCGGTGAGCATGGTCGAACCGCCTGCGGTGAGCGCAGTCGAACTGCGTGCGGTGAGCGCAGTCGAACTGCGTCCTCAGCAAGGGCTTTAGCCCGCAGCGTCGCGGCAGTGCACCTTTCCCGCCCCCCGCATCCCCTCTGTCCCCCCGCATGTGAGGGGGTTGGGGAACAACAGTGTGCGTCGGGGTAGGCGTCCGCCCCTGCCCCCCGCACCCGGGGGGGGTTGGGGAGAGGTGGGGGTGAGGTCACGCAGACTTCAGCCCGCAGCATCGCGGCAGTGCGCCCTTCCCGCCCCGCTCCCACACGGGGCGAGGAGGCGAAGCAAGGCGGCGCTATGCTCGTATTGGCGCGCTGAAACGACTAATACAGCGCAGGGGCTTGTCGGAAACGCTCCGCTTACAAGCAGGAGGAATCAAACAGGGCGTTGCAATGCGCGAAGCGCGCATGCAGTCCCAACAAACCTATCTTCAAAAGACTTCCCTCCCCAGCGTCTCTTCCAGCGCGCCTGTCGCCCCCGGCAGCAGCGGAACGGCGCCGGCGCCGCCGGGGTAGCGTTCGGCGGCGCCGGCGCCGGGGTAGAGGATCAGCGCAGCGACAACGGCAGGCTTGCCGAAGGCGCCAATGGCGGCGGCATACGCATACGCCTCCGCCAGTGCATCGGTGGGAACGCCGCACCCGTCGTCATCGAGGCGGTATTTGGCGTCCAGCACAATGACCCGTGGCGGGTGATCGGATCGAACCATTTCGATGGCGATGTCGGGAATGCGGGTGTGGCGGTCGAGTGAGACGAGGGTTTCATTATTGCGCCCGTCGGGCATTGGGCGATATCGAGGCTGGTAGCGCACCCTCAGCGTCCAGCCATTCCGTGCGGCGATCAGCAGCGGCTCGTCGTGGTGCAGCCGGAATGACCAGGCATCGGCATCCTCCAGCGGAGGAGTCAGCAGCGAGCAGAAATGTGCATTGACGCCCAGATTAAGCAGCGCCTGCATAACCTGCAAGGCGCACCAGCGCTCATACAGCAACGGGAGATCAACCACCGGCACGTTAAACGGCGCACCCGGATCGACGACCAGCCGCTGATGCAACGCCCGCCACATACGGTACACCCGACGGTAGTCGGGATCGCGCCGGATCAGCGGCGTGACCGCAGGGGGCTGGCGCAACACCGTTACCTGCTCGAAGAATGGCGCGGCAAGCAGATCGGCGATCCGGCGGGTGCATTGTTCGCCGCGCGCAGCGATGGCGCGGGCGCGCGCGGCGCGGGCGGAACCCGGCGCTACGGCTGCAAGACGGGCAATTGCGCGCTGCGCCCGTTCGGTGCACCGCCGCGCGCGCCCGCGCAGGGTTTCCAGCGTGTGCTTCAGCAGGCGATGTTCAGCCGTGTCGGATGTGTCGCGGCTGGACTCCTGCATCACGGTGCGCGGCAGCACGCCGCCTTCCGGATGTATCAACTGCTGCACATGCGGCGCTGCGTCCGGCGACGCTGCCGCCAGATCGCCCTGCACGGCGCGTTGCAGCGCCATTGCCGAAAGTTCCCGCGCACGTCCAAGCGCCACACGTTCGTCGTCGCGCCGAAGCGCGCTGCGGGGATGCGCCAGAATGCGCCGGACCGCTTGCTCGAACCGGTCGAATGACGAACCGAACACCGCTGCGGCATCATCAAACCACAAACGTGGAACTTTATCATTGTAAGACAGACTCGCCCCTGCGGTAGCGCCTGCCAGGGAACGCACCAGCGCGGGAGCAAGACGTTCGATATCCTCCAGGATCGCAAGATACCGTTCGCTGTCGATAGTGCGCGGCGTCACCGACAACCGCCACCGCCGCTCATTGCACCGCACACTGCCGACGCGCGCAGTCAGATGAAGCATATGCTCGCCCACAGCAGCGCCAGGGTTCCATGCCCAGCGCCAGCGTGCATCACCGGGACGGAGGAATGGCGACAGCGCCAACCCGTCAACCACAAGTTCCAGCGTCGCTCCCTGGGGAGGAACACACACGAATTCAACTGGTTGGTGCTCGGCAACTGCTGGCAGATCGCTGTCTACTACCAGTGATAGTTCTATTTCCAGCGGGAGAGTCACGGATCGAGCAGCCCTTCATCAATCCAGCGCTGCAACACATCGCGCGCGGCGCGCGCGGCATTCGCACGATGGCTGATCTGATTCTTGCGCTCAGGCGAAAGCTCCGCCAGAGTCGCATTTTCGTCCAGCACGTAAAAGATTGGATCATAGCCGAAACCGTAGTGTCCCTTCGGCTCGAACTCGATCACGCCGGGGAGAACGCCTTCGACAAACTCGATGGGACCGCCGGGCAGCGCCAGGGCAATGACGCAGACGAAGCGCGCCAGACGCGCATGGAAGGGCATGCCTTCGAGTTTGCGCAGCAGAAAGGCGTTGCGTTCGGCATCGGTCGCCTCCGGACCGGCGTAACGCGCCGAGCGGACGCCAGGTTCGCCGCCGAGCGCCGCCACTTCCAGCCCCGAATCGTCAGCAAGTGTCGGCAACCCGCTGCGCTGCGCATAGTATTCCGCCTTGATGCGCGCGTTTTCGGCGAAGGTTGCGCCGATTTCTTCGACATCATCGTGAATGCCCAGGTCGGGCAGCGTGCACAGATCGAGCGGCAGGTCGGCGAAGATCGCCGCGTATTCCCGGAGTTTGCCGGGGTTGGTCGTGGCTATCAGTAAGCGAGACATAGCAACGTCCTGTTTCTCCTGGTCTCCCAGCAGAGTAGTCGCAAGATGGCGATCTGTCAAGCCTGCAACACCGCCTCGCTGCGGGTTTGGCGCTGCAGAGGTGCGAATCCTCATTCGCCCCTACCCCTCCCCAACCCCTCCAGCCCGCGATCCTTCTCTCCTCGCAGGAGCGGGGGCATGAGGATGAGGAAGAGAACGGGCGCAAACGCCGCCCCGCAGCCCCCTCTCGCATGCGGGAGGGGGGAGGGCGCAACCGCCGCTGCGGGCTGAAGCCTGCGCTACCACTCCCCCCTCCCCCTCGTGGGGGGGCAGGGGGGTGAGGGGGCGCCTCCCCCCTCTCCCCTCGTCAGAGAGGGGGGCAGGGGGGTGCGGGACGCCTCCCCCCTCGTGGGAGAGGGGGCAAGGGGGTGCGGGACGCCTCCCCCCTCGTGGCGGGGGCAGGGGGGTGAGGTGAGGGACGCCTCCCCCCTCGTGGGAGAGGGGGGCAGGGGGGTGAGGGGGCACCCCCCCTCTCCCACGAGGGGAGAGGGGGGCAGGGGGGTGCGGGACGCCTCCCCAGATCGGAAGAGCGGCGTG